>DATACN010000158.1:0-10880 GCA_036258995.1 Thermoleophilaceae bacterium
ACAGCTGGAGGTTGAATGTGCCGGCCTCGCCGTCCTTGCCGGCGACGGCGAACACGTAGGCCAGTCCCTGCTGCGCGGCGAATTGGGCGCGGCTCCCGCCGGTCGCGAACAGCGACGAGGGCTGCACGAGCGCCGGCGGGAGCCGCGCCCAATTCGCCGCGCAGCAGGGACTGGCCTACGTGTTCGCCGTCGCCGGCAAGGACGGCGAGGCCGGCACATTCAACCTCCAGCTGTCTTTCAGCCCTGCAGGCGGTGGCGATCCGGGCGCCGGCGCCGGCGGTGGCGGCGGAGGCCCGGCGACGCCTTCGCAGCCAGGTCCCTCGGCGCAAGTCGCCACCCGCGGAAACGACAACCTACGCGGCACAGCGGGCCGAGATCTGATCTGCGGCCTCGGTGGCTCGGACCTGATCCGGGGGCTGAGCGGAAACGATGTCCTGTTCGGCGACCGCTGCGGCGCACGCGGCGCCCGGGCGGCCGCCTCGGGTGACGGCAGCGACCGCCTCGTCGGCGGCGCCGGCAACGACCGGCTGTTCGGATCGGGCGGGGGGGACCGGATCTTCGGCGAGTCCGGCAACGACCGGCTCGTGGGCGGCAAGGGCCGCGACTCGCTCAACGGCGGAAGCGGACGCGACGTGATCAACTCTCGCGACGGTGTCCGCGAGGTCGTGAGATGCGGCGCCGGCAGGGACACCGTCAGGCGCGACAGGCCCGACCGCGTCAGGGGCTGCGAGCGCCTCCGCCGCTAGCTGCCCTGGAAGGGCTTGCGGTGCGCCGAGCCGAGCTCGTCCAACAGCTCCTCGAAGGCCTGCTCGAGCTGCTCGTGGCGCCGCGGGCCTGGGTCGGGCGGTGGCGGAGGAGGTTGCCTCAGCGACCGCATTCGCGCCCAGACACCCCAGCGCGCGACCTCCGGCTCGAGCTCCTCGACCTGCTCCTGGACCTCCGCCCGCAGGATCACCTTCGTGCCCCAGCCCGACGGCTCGAGGCAGGCGGTCCCGCTCGCGTCCTCGCATTCCCAGGCGAGCAGGCGCTCGTCCTCCGAGGACTTGATGTCGGCGTTCGGGCCGAGGGCCTGCCTCAGGCGCTCCCCCTGCAGCTCACTCCAGAGCTCGGGTGGGGACTTGACGAGCGTGCGTGACACCTCCACGGTGGGCATCGAGCACCGTGTTTCGCTTCGACCACCCTGAGTCCTGCCGCATGTATGAGAGCGCCCAGCTCACCCGGCGCGAGCTGCTCGAAGCCGGCGCGGCTGCCTCGGCCGTTGCGGCGCTCCCGGGGCCCGCGCAAGCCCCAAACCGGCCGAACCTGGTCCTGATCGTGCTGGATACGGTGCGGGCAGACCACGTGGGCAGCTACGGCGGGCGCGCCCGTACGCCGAGCATCGACTCCCTTGCGCGGCGTGGGATCCGCTTCGCCAAGGCGTATCCCGAGGCCATGGCCACGGTGCCGGCGCGGCGCTCGATCATGCTCGGGCGGCGCGTCTTCCCGTTCCGCGGCTGGCGGAGGGGGGCGGACGGCATGCCCGGCTGGGAGGTGCCCGGCTGGCAGGGAATCGACGACATGGACGAGACGTTCACGAACGCCCTTCGCGCGGCGGGCTACTGGACGGCCTATGTGACCGACAACCCGCACATCGCCCACGCCCGTGCCTTCCGGAACTTCCGCCGCAGCTTCGACCGCTACGTGCGGATCGCCGGCCAGGCCGGGCATGCGCCGCGCCCGGCGCGGGTCTCGGACGCAGAGCTGCGCCGCTGGCTCCCACCGGACCTGTACCGCGACCCCGAGCTGCGGGTGAGGGTGCGCAACTACCTTTCGCACGACCACTACTGGCGGGACGAGCGCCGCTCGTTCCCCGCAAAGGTCTTCGGCGCGGCTACGCGGGTGCTCGAGGAAGGCTCGCTGCATCAGCCGTTCGCGCTCGTGGTCGATTCCTTCGAGCCCCATGAGCCGTGGACTCCTCCGCGACGCTACATCGACATGTACGGGCGCCGCCGCGGTGCGGAGCCTGGATCGCTCCCCTACGCCCCGGTCCGGACCTGGCTGCGCGACCGCCGGCTGATCGGGCGCATGCGCGACGTCTACGCGGCCGAGGTGACCCTGACGGACCGCTGGCTCGGCACCTTCCTTCGCCGGCTGCGCGAGCTGGGGCTGACCGGCAGCACGGCTATCGTCCTGGTCAGCGACCACGGCCTGCTGATCGGCGAGCACGGTTGGACCGGCAAGACCGCCTACGCGCTCCACCCCGAGCTGATCCACGTGCCGTTCCTTCTGGTGGACCCGCGCGGCCGGGCCGCGGGCCGCACCAGCTCGTTCTTCGCCTCCACCCACGACGTCGGGCCCACCCTCCTGTCGCTGGCCGGGGTCCGTCGGCCGAGCGGCATGGACGGCTTCGACCTGTCGCCGCTGTTCGAGGGCGAGAGCCCGGGCCGCCGGGATCTGGCCTGGGGCGGCTACGGAAACTGGTTCTACGCCCGCACCGGCCGCTGGGCGCTGACCGGCGACAACCGGCTGCGAAGGCGCCGCCTGTACGACCTGAGGCGCGATCCGCGCGAGCGCCGCAACGTGGCCCGCCGCCACCCGCGGGTCGTTCGCGGGTTGACACGGGCATATGTCGAGCAGGCCGGAAGGAGACTCCCCTTCTACGACTAAACGGACTCGGGTGCCGTCCACCACGCGCCGCCGCTTCCTCGAGGCCGCCGGCGCGTCAGCGGCGCTCGCCGCGCTCGGGCCGCCGGACCTGGCGCGGGCCGCAGACCGGCCCAACGTCGTTCTGATCGTCGCCGACACCCTGCGCGCCGACCACGTCTTCGGGAACCGGGCGCGGACGCCGAACATGGACGCGCTCGCCCGGGACGGGATCAGCTTCACTCGCGCATATCCCGAGGCCATGCCCACCGTGGCGGCGCGCAACTCGATCCTCACCGGCCGGCGTCGGTTTCCCTTCCACACCGCGCCCCAGCCCCGCGACCTCGGCGACGTGCCGGGCTGGGCGCCGCTCGGCAACGTCGGCAGCGCGTTCACCTCGATCCTGCGCGACGCCGGCTACTGGACCGCCTGCGCGACCGACAACCCGTTCCTCGGCTTCTCTCGCTACTACCGCCCCTTCCGGCGCAGCTTCAACGCCTTCGCGCGACGGGGCGGGCAGATCGGCGGGAGCGCCGGCGACGTGACCGAGCGCGAGCTGCGCCACTGGCTCCCGCGGGCATTCGAGAACGGCGAGACCCGCGACCGCGTGCGCCGCTACCTGGCCAACGGCGGCTACACGCGCGACGACTCGCGCTCGTTCGCCGCGCGCGTGTTCAGGGACGGCATGCGCCTGCTCGAGGAGGGAGCGCAGCGTCGCCCGTTTGCGCTGGTCGTCGACACCTTCCAGCCGCACGAGCCCTGGACTCCCCCGCGCCGCTTCATCGACATGTACGGCGACCCCGACTACCGCGGCCCCGAGCCGGCGCTGCCCCTGTACGGGCGAAACGAGGATCACCTGCGGGGGCGGGGCCGGCGGGTCCTGATCCCGCGGATGCGGGCGCTGTACGCGGCCTCGGTGACCATGACCGACCGCTGGCTCGGTTTCTTCCTCGACCGCCTGCACGACCTTGGCCTCGAGCGCGAGACCGCGATCGTGCTGGTGGCCGACCACGGCTTCTTCCTGGGCGAGCGCGGCTGGACCGGGAAGATCCGCTCCCGGCTGCACCCGGAGCTGACTCGCGTTCCGCTGATCGTGGTGGACCCCGCGCACCGGCAGGCCGGCCGCAGCAGCTCCTACTTCGCCTCCACTCACGACATCGCGCCGACGGTCCTGCGGATGGTCGGCCTGCGCGTGCCGGGGGCGATGGAGGGCGCGGACCTCTCGAGGCTGTTCGAGGGCCGGCGGCCCGCCGACCGCGACGTCGCATGGGGCGGCTACGAGAACAACTTCTACATCCGAGCCGGCCGCTGGACCCTGTTCGGCGACAACCGCGGCCGCGACCTGCACCTCTACGACGGCGTTCGCGATCCGGCCGAGCGGCGCAACCTCGCACGAGAGCGCCGCGGCAAGGCCCACGAGCTCCACCGGGCCGTCCTGCGGCGGGCGGTCGGCCGGCTGCCGTTCTACGAGTAGCATCGGCGCGGCCATGAGGCAGAAGTCGCCCGAGACCTACGAGGAGAAGCTCGCCCAGCTGGAGGAGCTGCGCCACGCCGCGGTCCACTCGGCCTCCCAGACGGCGGTCGAGAAGCAGCACGCCAAGGGCAAGCTGACCGCCCGCGAGCGGGTCGAGAAGCTGCTCGACCCGGGCTCGTTCGAGGAGCTCGACACCTTCGTTCGCCACCGCACCTACGACTTCGACATGCTCAAGAACCGCCCCTGGGGCGACGCGGTCGTGACCGGGCACGGGCTGATCGACGGGCGCAAGGTGTGCGTCTTCTCGCAGGACTTCACGGTCTTCGGCGGCTCGCTCGGCGAGGTGATGGCGGAGAAGATGGTGAAGATCCAGGACCTGGCCGCGAGGATCGGCTGCCCGGTGATCGGGATCAACGACTCCGGCGGCGCGCGCATCCAGGAGGGCGTCGTCTCGCTGGGCGCCTACGGCGACGTCTTCGTGCGCAACGTCCAGTGCTCGGGCGTCATCCCGCAGATCTCCCTGATCATGGGCCCCTGCGCGGGCGGCGCCGTCTACTCCCCGGCCATGACCGACTTCATCTTCATGGTCAAGGAGACCTCGCACATGTTCATCACGGGCCCCGACGTGATCAAGACCGTGACCGGCGAGGAGGTCGAGTTCGAGGATCTCGGCGGCGCCATGACCCACAACACCAAGTCGGGCGTGGCCCACTTCGCCTCGGACGACGAGGAATCGTGCCTCGAGGACGTGCGCTACCTGATGTCGTTCCTGCCCCAGAACAACCTCGAGCTGCCGCCGCGGATGGACACGGGCGACGACCCGGATCGCGAGGATCCGGACCTCGACCGGATCGTCCCCGACAGCCCCAACAAGCCCTACGACATGCGCGACGTCGTGCACGGGATCGTCGACAACGGCGAGTTCTTCGAGGTGCACGAGCACTTCGCCCGCAACATCATCATCGGGTTCTCGCGGCTGGGCGGGCGGCCGATCGGGGTGGTCGGCAACCAGCCCTCGCAGCTCGCCGGCGTGCTCGACATCGACGCCTCCGAGAAAGCCGCGCGCTTCGTGCGCTTCTGCGACGCCTTCAACATCCCCCTGCTCACCTTCTGCGACGTGCCCGGCTTCCTCCCCGGAACGAGCCAGGAGTGGGGAGGGATCATCCGCCACGGGGCCAAGCTGCTGTACGCCTTCACCGAGGCCACGGTGCCGAAGCTGACCGTGGTCACCCGCAAGGCCTACGGCGGCGCCTACGACGTCATGAACTCCAAGCACATGCTGGCCGACTTCAACTTCGCCTGGCCGACGGCCGAGGTGGCCGTGATGGGCCCGGAGGGCGCGGTGAACATCATCCACCGCCGCGACATCGTCGAGTCCCCCACCCCCGACGCCCGCCGCGAGAAGCTGATCGCCGACTACAAGGCCAAGTTCGCGAACCCCTACTCGGCGGCCGAGCGCGGCTACATCGACGACGTGATCGTGCCGCACGAGACCCGCCCCAAGCTGATCCGCGCGCTGGAGACGCTCCAGACCAAGCGCGTGCCCACGCCGAAGCGCAAGCACGGAAACATCCCGCTCTAGAGGTTCACTGAATGCGGGCGCACCGTGCCCGCGCGGTGCGCCTCGAGCAGGGCCTGGCAGATCGCAAGGTCCTGGATCGCCAGGCCCGTCGAGTCGAAGAGCGTGACCGCCTCCTGGCCCGAGCGCCCGCCCGCGGCCCCGGTGAGCACCTCGCCCAGCTCGGTCACCCGCTCGCGGTCGACGAGACCCCGCTCCACCGCTCCCGTCAGCTCGCCGCCGTGGCTCGCCTGGGTCCAGTCGTCGCAGAACAGCTCGCACTCGAGGACCGCCTCGACCTCGGCCTCCGCCTTGCCCGGGCCGTCGGCTCCGAGCAGGTTCAGGTGCAGGCCCGGGCGCAGGTCGCCCTCGGTCACCACCGGCTCGTCGCCGGGGGTCACGCAGGTCACGACGTCGCAGGCCAGCGCGTCCTCGCGGCTTCCGACCTCCCAGCCGAGCTCCCCGGCCAGCGCGCCCGCCGCGTCGGGGTCGGGGTCGTGGCAGACGCCCGGGGCGTACTCCGCGGCGGCCAGGCAGCGGGCCGCCCAGCTGCCGTGCAGCCCGCAGCCGACGATGCCGGCGCTCCGGGAGTCCTCGGGCGCCAGCTCCTGGGCGGCGATCGCGGCGACCGCGCCGGTGCGCAGCGCCGTAACCGAGCGCGCGTCGACCAGCGCCATCGGCTCGCCGTCGGCGCTCGAGGAGATGCAGATCAGGCCCATCACCACCGGCAGCCCGGCCTCGGGGTTGCGCGGGAACGAGGTGACCCACTTCAGGATCGCCAGCCCCGCGCCCATCGCCGGCATCGCTCGGAAGTCGCCGTTGGGAGACGCGTCGAGATAGACCTTCGGCGGCATCGCCCACTCCCCGCCGGCGTATTCGACGAAGCCCTCGCGCACGTGCCGGATGGCCTCGAGCGGCGAGACCGCCTGGAGCACCTCGTCGTGGGTGAACACGGGGATCTCGGGCACCGGCCGGTTACGCTACCCCGCCCGTGAGCCGCAACGGAAAGCAGCAGCCGGCCAGGCCGAGGATCGAGGTCCGCCAGGCCAGCGCCTCGCCCCAGGAGACGGCCGCGATCGCCGCCGCCATCGAGCAGTTCCTGCGCGACACGGCCCCAGCTCCTGAGACCGAGCCCCAGGTCGACGACTGGCAGCGGGCCGGCATGCTCGAGGCTGTGGGCCTCGACCCGGCCACCCCGCCCTGGGGCGGCTAGCCCTCGAGGACCCGCTTCAGGTTCGCGAGGTCCTTGCGGTTGGCGCGTCGCACGGCGCGGCCCATGAACGGCGAAACCAGCTTCGAGAAGCCCGCGGGGCGTCCGCGGTTGCGGAGGGTCATGCGCGTCCCGCCCGACGGCGTGTCCTCCCAGGTGTAGGTGGTCTCCATCGGGAACGGTCCCTGCGCCGTGCTCATCACGAGCCGTCGCTCGTCGAGCTCCCTGATCTCGTAGGTGTACTCGAGGGTGCGGCCCAGGAAGCGGGCGACGAACGCGACCCGCGAGCCGATTTGCAGGGGTTTTGGGCTCTTCCACTCGACCCGGTCGATGTTCTCGTACCAGTCGGGCGCCCGGTCGGGATCCGAGGCGTAGGCGGCGACCTCGGCCCGCGGCCGGCCGATCTCGATGTCGGTGGTTACGTCCATCCGGTCAAGGGTAAGACCAGGCAGGCCGATCAATATGCTGAAACCCGATCGGGTTTTGCTACTTTGAACCGACCAAGCGGTGTCGACAGGCGGAGGGCCTGACAATGGAGCCGGTTTCGACCGAGCCGAAGCGCAAGGGCAGGAAGGGGTCGCTCGACAACCCCGAGGTGCTCGAGAACGTCCCCGGCCACGTAATCCCGATCCTCCAGCGGGAATTCGACGACTTCGACAACGAGTCGGAGAAGTTCCTCGGCGGCGACCTCACGGAAGAGCAGTTCATCGGCTTCCGGCTCAAGCAGGGGGTCTACGGCCAGCGCCAGGCCGACGTCCAGATGGTCCGGGTCAAGCTGCCCTTCGGCGGGATCAACCCAGAGCAGATGGAGGCCTTCGCCAGCGTCGTCGAGAAGTACGCGCCGGCCAACAAGGGCCACATCACGACCCGCCAGAACATCCAGATGCACCACGTCCCGCTGCGCGACGCGGCCAAGCTGATCCGCGAGCTCGGGGACGCGGGGCTCTCCTCGCGGGAGGGCTGCGGCAACACCATGCGCAACGTGACCGGCGACCCCTGGGCCGGGGTCTGCGAGGGCGAGCTGTTCGACCCCACCCCATACGCGGGCGCGTATGTGCGCTACTTCGTGCGCCACCCCACCACCCAGCTGATGCCGCGCAAGGTCAAGACCGCCTTCACGGCCACCGACGAGGACCGCGCGATCACCGGCATCCACGACGTCGCCTTCATCCCGCGCATCCGCGACGGCGTGCGCGGCTTCGAGATGCGCGTGGGCGGCGGCACCTCGATCATGCCGCGCGTCGCGCCGACGCTGGCCGAGTTCGTAGCCGCAGACGACGGCGAGTACCTGAAGGTCACCGAGGCGGTGCTGCGCATCTTCGACCGCCAGGACTGGCTGCGCCAGAACCGCGCCCGCGCGCGGATCAAGGTCTTCGTGGACAAGTTCGGCATCGAGGAGCTGCGCCGCCAGGTCGAGGAGGAGCTGAAGGGCGACTGGGTCGCCGAGCGCGACTTCACCCCCGACCCGCTCCTGTTCGTCGATGATGAAGAGGCCGGCGCCCCGCCCGTGCCGTCGACGTACGCGAGCCCCAACGGGGACGGCAGCGCCTTCGACCGCTTCCGCTCCTCGAACGTCACGCCCCAGCGCCAGCCGGGCTTCTCGACCGTCGAGGTGCAGGTGGTCCGCGGCGACCTGACGCCCGAGCAGTTCCGCGGGCTCGCAGACATCATGCGCAGGTACTCCGGCGGCTACGCCCGCACGACCGTCGGGCAGAACCTGGTGCTGCGCTGGGTGCGCGACGAGACGGTCTACGAGGTCTGGCGCGCGCTGTCGGAGCTGGGGCTCGGCGAGGCCGGCGCCCAGCAGGTCAACGACGTGGTCAGCTGTCCGGGCACTGACTCCTGCAAGCTCGGCATCACGAGCTCGATGGGGCTCAACGCCGCCGTTCGCGAGCGGGTCCAGCAGATGGACATCACCGACCCGCTGGTGCGCAAGGTGCACATCAAGATGTCGGGCTGCCCCAACGGCTGCGGCCAGCACCACATCGCGAACATCGGCTTCTACGGAGCCTCGATCAAGGTGGGCGAGCACACCATCCCCGCCTACGTCGCGCATATCGGCGGCGTCTACGAGGGCGGCGAGGTGGCCTACGGCAAGCGCCTGAAGGTGCGGCTGGCGGCCAAGCGCGTGCCCGAGGCGGTCGAGCGCTGGCTGCGCATGTACGAGGCCGAGCGCCACGACGGCGAGGAGTTCAACGACTACGCCGAGCGCGTCGGCGAGGCCAGGTTCGAGCAGGAGGTGCGCGAGCTGGCCATGCCGATCGAGTTCAGCCTCGAGACGATGAACACCTTCATCGACTGGACCAAGGACGTGCCATTCGAGGTCGTAAGGGGCGAGGGCGAATGCGCGGTCTAGAGGAGCGCACAGCACAGGAGGTGCTCGCCCTGGCGGTGGAGCGCCACCACCCCAAGCTCGTGCTGGCCTGCTCGTTCCAGAAGGAGGAGTCGGTCCTGATCGACATGCTGATGTCGATCGAGCCGCAGGCGCGCGTGTTCACGATCGACACCGGCGTGCTCTTCCCCGAGACCTACAAGGTCTGGCGCGAGATCGAGCAGCGCTACGGACTCGGCGTCGAGGTGCAGGACGCCGGGACGGGCAACGGCCATCCGTGGACCGCCGAAAGCTGCTGCGGGCAGCGAAAGGTGCAGGCTCTGGACCGCGCGCTCGAAGGGGTCGAGGCCTGGATCACCGGCATCCGCCGCGAGCAGTCCCCCACCCGCGCCGACGCACAGAAGCTGGACTACGACGACGCCCGCGGGGTATGGAAGTTCAACCCGCTCGCGGACTGGACCGACGAGGACGTCTGGCGCTACGTGAACGAGCACGACCTGCTCTACAACCCGCTGCACGATCGCGGCTACGACTCGATCGGCTGCGCCCCCTGCACGCTTCCCGGCAACGGCCGGGACGGCCGCTGGGCCGGGCAGGACAAGCTCGAGTGCGGCCTGCACGTCGCATGACGCTCGCGAGCGCCGACTTCAGGGCGCCCGCGCGGCGGGTGCCGCACGTGCGAGCGCTCGAGGCAGAGGCCATCCACGTGATGCGCGAAGTGGTGGCCGAGCCGGGGGACCCGGTGCTGCTGTTCTCCGGCGGGAAGGACTCGGCGGTCCTCCTCCATCTGGCCGCCAAGGCCTTCTGGCCCGGGCGGCTGCCGTTCCCGGTCATGCACGTGGACACCGGCCACAACTTCCCCGAGGCGATCGAGTTCCGCGACCGGGCCGTGGAGCGCCTGGGCGCTCGGCTGATCGTGGCCTCGGTGCAGGAGTCGATCGACAGCGGCAGGGTCGTCGAGGAGACCGGCCCGCGCGCCTCGCGCAACCGGCTCCAGACGGTCACGCTGCTGGACGCCATCGAAGAGCACGGGTTCAAGGCCGCCTTCGGCGGCGCGCGCCGCGACGAGGAGCGTTCGCGCGCCAAGGAGCGGGTGTTCTCGTTCCGCGACGACTTCGGCCAGTGGGACCCGAAGGGCCAGCGGCCCGAGCTCTGGAGCCTCTACAACGGGCGCGTCCGGAGCGGCGAGCACGTGCGGGTGTTCCCGCTCTCGAACTGGACGGAGCTCGACGTGTGGCAGTACGTGGCGCTCGAGGGGATCGAGCTGCCTTCGATCTACTTCGCCCACCGGCGGGAGGTCTTCGAGCGCGACGGCATGCTCTACGCGGCTTCCCCGTTCGTCGAGCTGATCGACGGCGAGACCGTGTTCGAGGAGTCGGTGCGGTTCCGTACCGTGGGCGATATGAGCTGCACGGGCGCGGTGCGGTCGCGGGCCACCTCCTTGGACGCGGTCATCGCCGAGATCGCGTCCACCCGGGTCACCGAGCGCGGCGAGACCCGCGCCGACGACCGGGTGACCGAGGCGGCCATGGAGGACCGCAAGCGTGAGGGCTACTTCTAGCCTCGGCCCCGCCTCCAGCCTCGCTGCCTCCAGCGAGCTGCTTCGCGTCGCCACCGCCGGATCGGTCGACGACGGCAAGTCGACCCTGATCGGCCGGCTGCTGCTCGAGACCGAGCAGGTCTT
>DATACN010000159.1:0-2032 GCA_036258995.1 Thermoleophilaceae bacterium
GACCAGCGCGAGACCGTCTCCTCGTACGTGAACGGCGACGCCCCCGTGGCGATCAGGGGCTCCGCGCCCGACGGCAGCGGCTTCTGGTTCCCGCCGACAGTGCTGTGCCCGGTCTCGAACGACGACCGCGCGGCGCGCGAGGAGATCTTCGGGCCGGTCGCCTGCGTGATCCCGTTCCGCGACGAGGAGGAGGCCGTGCGTCTGGCCAACGACACGATCTACGGCCTGTCGGGGTCGGTCTGGACCAGGGACGGCGCCCGCGCCTTGCGCATGGCGCGGGCGATCGAGACCGGCGTGCTGTCGATCAACTCGAACACCTCGGTGCGCGTGGCCACGCCGTTCGGGGGCTTCAAGCAATCGGGCTACGGCCGCGAGCTGGGCCCCGACGCCCTCGACGCCTACACCGAGGTCAAGAACGTCTACTACGCGACATGAGGCTCGAGGGAAAGGTCTGCGTCATCACGGGGGCGGCCGGGGGGATCGGCGCCGAGACCTCGCGACTGTTCAGGGAGGAGGGAGCCAGGGTGGTGGGTGTCGACCTGGGCGAGTCGCCCGACGTCGACCTGGCCCTGACCGTGGACGTCACCGACGACGACGCCGTGCGCGAGATGTACGACCGCACGCAAAAGGAGTTCGGCCGGATCGACGTGCTGTTCAACAACGCCGGCATCTCGCCGACGGACGACCGCTCGGCGCTCGACACCGAGCTGGACGCCTGGCAACGCGTGCAGGACGTGAACCTCAAGTCGGTCTTCCTCTGCTGCAAGCACGGCATTCCCCACCTGCTCGACGCCGGCGGGGGCTCGGTCATCAACACCGCCTCGTTCGTGGCCCTGTTGGGGGCGGCCACGTCGCAGATCTCCTACACCGCCTCGAAGGGCGGAGTGCTGGCCCTGTCGCGTGAGCTGGGCGTCGAGCTGGCCCGCAAGGGGGTGCGGGTGAACGCGCTGTGCCCCGGGCCCGTGAACACGCCGCTGCTGCAGGAGCTGTACGCGAAGGACCCGGAGCAGGCGGCCCGGCGTCTCGTGCACGTGCCGATGGGCCGCTTCGCCGAGCCGCGCGAGATTGCCCAGGGCGCGCTGTTCCTGGCGAGCGACGACTCGTCGTACGTGACGGCGTCCACGTTCCTCGTGGACGGCGGGCTCGCCGCCGCCTACGTCACCCCGGAGTAGCTTCGCGCAGGAAGCGGTCGCTGATGCCGCGCCCGAGCTCATTCCACGCCTCGATGCGCCCGGCGCTCTCCTCGCGCAGCCGCGCCGGGTCGACGCCGATGCGCACCGCGTCCTCGTCGCTGTCGTAGTCGTCGATCCAGGAGTCGAGGATCCCCGGCGTGACCTCGGCGTGGAACTGGAGGCCCCAGACGGGCCGGTCGCGCAGCCGGAAGGCCTGCAGGCAGACCTCGCTCCGGGCCAGCGGGTCGGCCTCGGGCGGAAGCGGGAACTCATATGAGTGCCAGCCGAAGCCCTCGAAGCCGCCCGCGAGCGGCGCCAGCAGCGGGTCGCTCTCGCCCTCCGGGGTGAGCTCGATGCCGTGCCAGCCGATCTCGGGCCGGCTGGCCCGCCGCGGCGCGGCGCCCGCGGCCTCGGCCAGGAGCTGTGAACCCAGGCAGACCCCGAGTGCGGGCGTGTCGCTGTCGAGCAGCTCGCGGAGGAACGCCTTCTCGTCGCGCAGCCAGGGGTTCGCGTCCTCCTGGTCGAGGTGCATGGAGCCACCGAACACCATGACCGCGCCGAAGCCGTCCTCCGAGGGCGGTGGTCCCGCCGACGGCACCCAGCGCTCGAGCTCGTGACCCGCCGCCTCGGCGACCTCGCCGAAGACGCCGGCGCCCGCGTTCGCCTGGTGGACGATGGTGAGGACGCGCACGCGCCCTCACGTTAGAGAACCCCGTGTGCGCCTAGCGCGGCTGTTCGGGCCCCGGCGGCGGAGCCCCGCCGGGTGAAGGACTGCCGCCCGGGGGCGCCTGTCCCGGCGGGGGTGTGCCGGGAGGCTGTTGGCCGGGCTGGGCCGGCGGCGGCGCGGCCGGAGGCTGCTG
>DATACN010000160.1:0-3653 GCA_036258995.1 Thermoleophilaceae bacterium
GCAGCTGGACATCGTCCATGGTTCGTGGCTGGTCGATACGACCACCGGCGAGTTGCGGGAGGCGGGGATCGTGACGGGCGTCGATGATCACTCGCTGTTCTGCCGGCGTTCCGCAGGAAGTAGGCAGTGGAGCGGCTCCGCCGGGTCTGATTTGGCTCTGTAGAGCCAAGTCGGTCGTCGTCGAGGCGCCAATCCTGTAGGCACACGTCTCGCGCTAGATCTCTTGTGTTGAAGCGGCGAGTGTGCTTAGCCTGTAGGCAGGGTGTATCTGCGGACGACGACGCGGCGGACGAAGGCCGGCGAGACCGTGCGCTACGTGGCGCTGGCACACAACGAGCGCAACGAGCGCGGCGTGCCGGTCGCGAAGGTGATCCACAACTTCGGCCGTGAGGACCTCGTCGATCGCGAGGCGCTGGTCAGGCTGGTGCGCTCGATCCAGCGCTTCCTCGGCGGCGAGGAGGCCCTGCGGGCTGGCGCGCCGCACGGGTTCGAGTTCATCGCCGCGCCCGAGTGCGGCGGGCCGCACGTCGTCGGCGAGCTGTGGGCGCAGCTGGGGCTCGGCAAGGCGATCGCGCGCGCCGCGGGCGCGCGCCGTGGCCGCTCGGACGTCGAGCGCGCGATCTTCACGATGGTCTGCCAGCGCTGCCTTGAGCCGGCCTCCAAGCTCGAGGCGACGCGCTGGGTCGGGCGCGACGTCGTCATCGACGGCGTCGACGCCGTCGGCGACGACCAGCTCTACCGGGCGATGGACTTCCTGCTCGCCTGCGCCGAGCGGGTGCAGGAGTCGGTCTTCTTCTCGGTGGCGTCGCTGCTGAACCTCGAGGTCGACGTCGTCTTCTTCGACACGACCTCGACGTACTTCGAGATCGATGTCGACGACCCGCTCGACGACGACGACCAAGACGACGACGGCGAGGCGGACGCCGGCGCCGGCGGCTCGCTGCGGCGGCTGGGGCACTCCAAGGACCACCGGCCCGACCTGCCGCAGGTCGTCATCGGCCTGGCGGTCACGCGTGAGGGGATCCCGGTGCGCGTGTGGGTGTGGGCCGGCAACACCTCAGACCAGACGGTCGTCGAGCAGGTCAAGTCAGACCTGACCGGCTGGCGGCTCGGGCGCGCGATCTACGTCGTCGACTCGGGCTTCTCCGGCCAGGACAACCTGCGAGCGCTGCGCAGCGCGGGCGGCCACTACATCGCCGGCGTCAAGCTGCGCTCGGGGATGCCCCAGACCGAGGCCGCGCTCTCGCGCCCCGGCCGTTACCGCACGGTCTCAGACAACCTGCGCGTCAAGGAGGTCGCGGTCGGCGACGGCGACGCCGCGCAGCGCTTCATCGTCTGCCACAACCCGGCCGAGGCCGAGCGCGACCGCGCGCGGCGCGAGCAGCGCATCCAACGGATCGAGGCCGAGCTCGCGCGGCTCAAGGCGCAGCGCGAGCGGGCCAAGACCAAGGCCGAGCGCGAAGCGCACCAGCGCGGCGAGTGCGCGCTGCGCGACCACAAGACGCTCTCGCGCTACCTGCGCCAGACCGCCACCGGCCGGCTGGTCATCGACCGCGACAAGATCCGCGCCGAGGAGCGCCTCGACGGCAAGTACCTGCTCACCACCAGCGACCCCTCGCTGTCGGCCGCGGACGTCGCGCTCGGCTACAAGCAGCTGCTCGAGGCCGAGCGCTCCTTCCGCGATCTGAAGGGCACGCTGCTGCTCAGACCGGTCTTCCACCGCAAGGACGAGCGCATCCGCGCGCACGTGCTGATCTGCTTCCTGGCGCTGGTCATCATCCGCGTCGCCGAGACGCGCACCGAGAAGACCTGGCGCACGATCCGCGCCGAGCTGGGCACGACCCGCCAAGGCCACTTCCGCTCCCGCGACGGCGAGTTCACCCAGACGACCGAGCTCACCGCCGACCAGCGCGACCTGCACCGCGCGCTCGGGATCGCCGAGCCACCGCGCTTCGGCCGCATCACCCCGGCCTGACCACGGCCCTCAGCCTGTAGGCACACGCCGCACAAGCTGCACAAAGTCCCTCAGCCCAGTCCCCACGCGGGATCACGGCCATTCCGTTCGCCTACGAACTGCGGAACGCCGGGCCCACCGACGCCACGCTGCGTACAGTCAAGTAGCGGTTCTTGGTGTAGCCCAGGATCGTCGAAGAGACGTTGATC
The DNA here is from genome assembly GCA_036258995.1 of Thermoleophilaceae bacterium. GTDB lineage: Bacteria > Actinomycetota > Thermoleophilia > Solirubrobacterales > Thermoleophilaceae > DATACN01. The sequence goes on from DATACN010000160.1 coordinate 2,164, forward strand.
CCTCAGGCGGCGCTGAGGGTCGGCACCTCCTTGATCTCCTGCTTGAGTGTGTGATCGTTCTCGGACTGCAGGACCGCAGAGAGACTTTCTTGGGAGAGGTAGCGGCGGCTGACGAGCCACTCGTCGTTCTGCTCGATGAGCATCGCGCCGGCGAGCCGGATCAAGGCGGCGTCGTTGGGGAAGATGCCGACGACGTCGGTGCGCCGGCCGATCTCGCGGTTGACGCGCTCCAGCGGATTGGTGCTGCGAAGCTTGGACCAGTGCTCGCGGGGCAGCGCGTAGAAGCCGAGCAGGTCGGGCTCGGCGTCGAGCACCAGCTCGACGACCTTGGGCGCGACCGGCTCGAGGCGTTCGACCACGTCGGCGAGCCGCTCGCGGGCCTCCTCTCCGGACGCCGCCTGAAAGATGCCGCGGATCGCGGCCGAGATCATCGGCTGCTGGCTCTTGGCGCAGTGCCCGAGCATGTTGCGCAGGAAATGCACCGTGCAGCGCTGCCAGGGACAGCCCAGGACCTGGCCGATCGCGGTCTTCAGGCCCTCGTGGCAGTCCGAGACGCATAGCCGCACCCCGCGCAGGCCGCGGGCCCGCAGCGAGCGCAGGAACTCGCGCCAGAAGCTCTCGGTCTCGGCCTCGCCGACGCCGAGGCCGATCACCTCGCGCCGCCCGGTCTCGTGGACGGCGTAGGCGATCACGAGGCACTTCTGGCGCACCCCGCCGCGCTCTCTGACGCGTTCCACCTTGCCATCGAGCCACAGGTACGGGTACTGGCCCTCGAGCGGGCGCTCGCGGAACAGCTGGACCTGCTCATCCAGACCGCGGCACGGCCGCGACACCTGGTCTTTGGAGAGGTGCAGCCCCATCTGCTCGACCAGCCGGTCGACCTTGCGCGTCGAGACGCCGTTGATGTAGGCCTCCTGGACCACGGCGACGAGCGCCCGCTCGGCCCGCCGACGCGGCTCCAAGAAGCTCGGGAAGTACGACCCGGAGCGCAGCTTGGGGATCCGCAGCTCGATCTCGCCGGCGCGCGTTTCCCACGCCCGCGGCCGGTAGCCGTTGCGCTGCGTGACGCGCCCCGCAGCGAGCTCGCCGAGCTCGGCACCGATCTGGCCGCTGACCTCGGCCTCCATGATCTCCGCCGCGACCCACGCCACGCTCTCGCGCACAACGTCGGCATGCTCGCTGCTCATCACCTTGTCGACCAGCTCGACAGGGGTCATCCTCCGCTTCTCGGCCATCGTGGTGCTGCTCCTTCGTCGATCTGTGAGAGGACCGACGATTCTGGAGGGCACGCGGTGGCCGGCCTGCCTCAAGAGCCGCCCGGCGCGCCCGCTACACCACTTCTACCGCTTCGACCGCCCTCCGCGCTCGCTCCGCGAAACGCCGGCGCGGGCTCATAGGAGGCTTCTCGTGACTCGATCCTGCCGCTGCGATGTCCTGTGGTCTCCGTAGACATGACGTGTCCTTTCGGTCACGCCCACACAGATCCTCGG
>DATACN010000161.1:0-2080 GCA_036258995.1 Thermoleophilaceae bacterium
GGAGGTCGCCGCCCGCACCGTGCAGAAGGAGCGCGCCCGAAGCGGCGAGTCGCGCCAGCGCTCGCGGACCTCGACCCAGGACATCTCATCGGGGCGCCGCGGCGGCAAGCGGTCGGGCAAGAGCGGCCCCAAGGGCCGCACCCGCGACCAGCTCTACAACGAGGCGAAGAAGCTCAACATCGAAGGCCGCTCCAGCATGAACAAGACGCAGCTGCAGCGGGCTGTTGACCGGAAGAAAAGCTAGCCGGTCCGGCTGCCGACGCCGCTCAGGAACTCGCGCACCCGCAGGGGCCCGGCGCCACCGGGCTCGAGCGGAGGGGTGTCGATGCCGGCGCCCTCGCGCATGCCCTCGATCAGCTCGAGGAGGGCCTGGCCGGAGGTGCGCGCCGGGCTCCAGCCCAGCTCCTCACGCGCACGCGACGAGTCCATCAGCGGCACCGCGAAGGCCATGTCGACCCAGCCGGGCTCCGAAGGCTGCAGGTGGAGGCCGTATGTGATCGCCGCGCCCCCGCGCAGCAATCTGCGCGGCAGGCGCACAGGCCTCGCCTCGAGCAGCCGGCCGAGCTCCGCCGCGTCCAGCACGGGATCGGCCGCGACATTGAAGGCGCCGCGCGCGTCCGAGACGATCGCCAGCCGGTAGGCCTCGCCCACGTCCAGCGAGTGCACGGCCTGGAAGCGCAGGCGCGGGACGTCCGGCACCACCGGCAGCAGGGCCGGTCGCAGGAGGGGGCCCGGCAGCAGGGGCCCAGCGAACAACCGCCGTATTCCCGAGGCCGCCTCTCGCTTGAAGATCAGCCCCGGCCGCAGCCGCACCACCCGCATCCCGGGATGCTCCCGCTCGTGGGAATCCAGCAGGCGCTCGACCTCGGCCTTGTGGCGCGCGTAGAAGGAGCTGTCGATCCCGTCGGTCGGCCAGGACTCGTCGACGAGCCGGTCCTTGGGCCCCGGCGAGTAGGCGCCGACCGAGGAGGCGTAGACGAGCGCCGGCACTTCCGCCTTGGCGGCCGCCCGGAACACCCGCGCGCTGCCCTCGACGTTCGCCCGTTGGAGCAGCGCCTTGTCGCGGCCGGGCTGGATGAGCCAGGCCAGGTGCACGACCACGTCCGCGCCCCGGAAATGCGGCTCGAGGTCGTCGGTGGCGACGTCCGCGGAGCGCCACTCGACCTTCGGGAAGGAGCGCGCGGGCAGCCGGCGGCAGATCCCGACGACCGAATCGATGGCCGGATCGTCGGCGAGGGCGGCCAGCACGCTGGTGCCGACGTTCCCGCTCGCGCCGGTGATCGCGACGCGCAAGCTAATCCGAGCCGCGGCAGCCGTCGGTGGGGCGCGCGCGTGCGTGCCAGTCGAGCCACCAGCCGAGGTGCCTGAGCGCCGAAGCGGTCGCCGAGACGGTCGTCTCCAGGGTCGACCGGACGCTCATCATGCGCCATTTGTGCCCCCTGAGCTGGGGGTTCAAACGCCGGTGGCCGCGGGCGCGCCTGCGACGATTGGGCAGGTGACGCACGCTCACGGTGCCCTGCACGCCCACGGTCACGGCGCCCCGGCCGACCGGGGCAGGCTGCGGCTCGCGCTGGCGCTGATCCTCGCGCTGATGGCCGCGGAGGTCGTGGCGGGCATCCTCGCGGACTCGCTCGCGCTGCTCTCGGACGCTGCCCACATGCTCACCGACGCCGGCGCCCTGGCGCTGGCGCTGCTGGCGCTGCGCCTGGCCGATCGCCCAGCCGGCGGCGACTTCACCTTCGGCCTTCGGCGGGCGGAGATCCTCTCGGCCCAGCTCAACGGGGCCACGCTGGTGGCCCTGGGCGCCCTGATCGTCTACGAGGGGATACGGCGACTGGTGGATCCTCCCGACGTCGAGGGGCTGCCTGTGCTCGTTGTCGCGGTCGCCGGGATCGTCGTGAACCTGGCAGCCACCAGGATCCTGGCCGGCGCCGACCGCCGCAGCCTGAACGTCGAGGGTGCGTTCCAGCACGTGCTCACAGACCTGTTCGCCTTCGTGGCCACGGCCGTCGCGGGCGCGGTGGTGCTCGCGACCGGCTTCTCCCGGGCGGACGGGATCGCCGCCCTGCTGGTGGCAGCG
>DATACN010000162.1:0-4155 GCA_036258995.1 Thermoleophilaceae bacterium
CGCGCAACATGGTCACCGGGGCCTCGACCGCCGACCTGTCGGTGATCCTCGTGGACGCTCGCCACGGCGTGCTCGAGCAGTCGAAGCGCCACGCCTACGTGTCGGCCCTGCTCGGCGTCCCGCATCTCGTGGTCTGCGTGAACAAGATGGACCTGGTCGACTTCGACCAGGACCGCTTCGAGGCGATCAAGTCAGAGCTCGACGCGATCTGCGAGAAGCTCGACTTCAACGACGTGCTGGTGGTCCCGATGTCGGCCCTGCACGGCGACAACGTGGTCGACGGCTCGGAGCGGATGCCCTGGTACACCGGGCCGCCGCTCCTGCGCTATCTCGAGGAGGTCGAGCCGGAGTCCGACCGCAACCTCCGCAACGCCCGCTTCCCGGTCCAGTGGGTGGTGCGCCCGATGTCCGACGAGCACCACGACTACCGCGCCTACGCCGGCCAGGTGGCCGCGGGCATCCTGCGACGTGGCGACGAGGTAGCGGTGATGCCCTCCGGGGCCACCTCCCGCATCGAGGCGATCGCCACCTACGACGGCGAGCTCGAGGAGGCCTACCCGCCGATGTCGGTGAGCATTCGGCTGTCCGACCGGCTGGATATTTCCCGCGGGGATGTGATTTGCGACGCCGGCTCGCCGCCGTCGCCCTCCCGCGAGCTCCAGGCCGACGTCTGCTGGATGAGCAAGCGCTCGCTCCAGTCGGGCGACCGCTTCCTGCTGCGCGCGGGCACCGCCGCCGTGAAGGCCGTGGTCGACGAGCTCGAGTGGGTGCTCGACGTTCACACGCTCGACCCCGCTCCGGTCTCCGGATCGCTGGAGCTCAACGACATCGGGCGGATCGTGCTGCGCACCTCCGCCCCGATCGTCTGCGACACCTACAGGGAGAACCGGGCCACCGGCTGCTTCATCCTGGTCGACGAGGCGTCGGGAGACACGGTGGCGGCCGGAATGGTCACCGAGGCCAGGGCTTGAGGGCCCGCGGCCCGACGATCGGGGAGGCGCTCGAGCAGGGCCTCACGCGCCGGCAGGCGCTCCAGGCGGGTGGCGCCGGCGCGCTCGCGCTCGGCGCCGCGAGCTGCGGCAGCGACGACTACGAGCTCGAGACGAGCCGCGGCGGCGACGCGCCGAACGTGCTGCTGATCATCACGGATAGCACGCGAGCCGACTTCATCGGCGCGTACAACCGCGACTCGATCGCCAGGACACCCAACCTCGACGCGCTGTCCCGCGAGGGGCTCACCTTCGACCTGGCGGTGCCCGAGGCCATGCCCACCGGCCCGGTCCGGCGCTGCATCTTCACCGGGATGCGTGGCTTTCCGTTCCGCGACTGGCGCTTCATCCCGGGCCTGCCACAGGAGCCGGGCTGGATGCCGATCCTGGACCACCAACCTCTGGTCACCGAGGCGCTCGGCGAGGCGGGAGTGGCCACCGCCTATTCGACCGACAACCCGTTCCTGATCGGCCCCCAGTTCGCCGCCGCCCGCCGCTCGCTCGACGACGCCCGGCCGGACTTCTCCCAGGGCGCCTACCGCTTCTTCAACAAGCCCTTCAAGCGAGTGGCCTCGAGGGGCGCGATCGACCGCTACCTGCTGCCGGCGCTGACCGACACGGCCGAGGTCCCGCGCCTGCGCGGGCACGTCGGCTGGAACAACCTCTACCGCCGCAGCGAGCGCGACTACTCCGCCGCCCGCGTCATGCGACGCGGCATTCGGCTGCTCGAGGACCTGAAGGACAAGGAGCCGTTCTTCCTGGGCGTCGACGCCTTCGACCCGCACGAGCCGGTCGACCCGCCACCCGTGTACCTCGAGGACTTCGCGCCGAAGGGCATCGAGGCCGAAGACGGAATCCGCCCAATCGCGCCGTTCGAGACGCCGGCGGACCCGATCGACAAGCTCGGGATCAACCAGGACACCGTGCGCCGGGTCCGCGAGCTCTACGCAGCCGAGCTGACCTTCACCGACCGCTGGATCGGGCGGCTGCTCAACAGGCTCAACGATCTGGGCCTGGCCGAGCGCACCGTCGTCATGTACCTATCGGACCACGGCCTGACTCTCGGCGAGCAGGGCATTCTCGGCAAGTCGCGCTCGCGGCTTCAGTACCACATCCACCACGTGCCGTTCATGATCCGCCACCCCGAAGGCAGGCGGGCGGGCGACCGGCACGGGTTCTTCGCCTCGACGCACGACGTGGCCCAGACGATCCTGTCGTTCGCGGGGATCAGGGCGCCGGGCGCGATGAACGGCGAGGACCTGAGCGTGCTCTTCGACGGCCGCGAGCCGCCCGAGCGGCGCTACTTCACCTCCTGCTACGCGAACTACCTGCTGGCCGGCGACGGGCGCTACATCCTGATCTCGGACAGCGAGGAGAACGAGAAGGAGCTCTACGACAGCCAGGAGGATCCCGAGCAGGTCCGCAACGTCGCGGACCAGAACCAGGAGAAGGTCGACGAGCTCTGGCAGGCGCTGATCGACGACGCCGGGGGCAGCCTGCCGCAGTTCGCCGACGAGGAAGTCATCGGCGGATGAGCCGCCCGCGCCGGGGACTGACGAGGCGCGGCCTGCTGCGCGCCGGAGGAGCCGGGGCCGCGGGCGCCGCGCTCGCCGGGCCGCTCGCGGGCGCGGCCCGGGCCCAGGGGATCAGAGAGGAGCCGGACGGCGACCGCAACGTGCTGCTGATCGTGACCAGCAACACCCGGGCCGACTTCGTCGGCGCCTTCGAGGACGCCCACGACCTCGCCGACACCCCCAACCTGGACGAGCTGGCCGGCCAGTCCCTTCGCTTCGAGCGGGCGGTGCCGGAGTCGATGCCCTCTGTCCCCGCGCGGCGGGCGATCCTGACCGGCATGCGCTCCTTCCCGTTCCGAGACTGGGAGCGCACCGAGCAGATGCCCCCGGAGCCGGGCTGGAGCCCGATAGTCGAGCGGCGCCAGCCGATCGTGACCGGCGTGATGCAGGCCAGCGAGGTCACGACCGCGTACGCGACCGACAACCCGTTCCTGATCGGGCCGTCCTTCGCAAACTTCCGCGACACGATCGACGGCTTCCGGGCCCAGCCCTCGCAGGCCGCCTACAGCATCTACAACGAGCCACTGCAGGAGGCCGCCTCCGCCGGCGAGGTGCGCTCGCAGCTGGCTCCGGGACTGCGAGGGACAGCGACCGAGCAGCGCATGCGCGAGCACGTGGCCTGGAACCGGGCCAACCGGCGCCGCGAGGAGGAGTACTCGGCGGCGCGCGTCGTGCGGGACGGCATCGACCTGCTGCGCGAGCTCGAGGGCAGGCAGCCCTTCTTCCTCGGCGTGGACATGTTCGACCCGATGGAGCCGTTCGACCCGCCGGGCTCGGACGGCATCATGCCGGTCCCGATCGAGCCCGGCCACGCGCGGGTGGACGAGATGGGCCTCGACGATGCCGCGCTCGACCGCGTGCGCGAGCAATACGCGGCCGAGTTGACCTTCGTGGACCGCTGGATCGGGCGGCTGCTCGACGAGCTCGACCGGCTGCAGCTGGCCTCGAACACGCTCGTCTATTACTTGAGCGACCACGGGGTCGCCCTCGGCGAGCGCGGAGCGATCGGCCGCCCCCCCTCCCCGCACGAGGAGGTCTACCGGGTGCCCTACATGATCCGCGACCCCAGCGGCCGGCGGGCAGGCGACCGGACCGAGTGGCACGCGTCGACCCATGACATCGCACCCACCATGCTCTCCTGGCTGGGCCTCACCGTCCCCGGCAAGATGGAGGGCGAGGACCTGACCGCGTTCTTCGACGACTACACCGGCGAGGACGACGATGACGACAGGGACATCGTCGAGGGCCCTCGCGGCCGCGGCCACTTCACCTCAGCCCTCGGCACCACCGTGCTCGCCGGAGGCGAGGATTACGTCCTGATCGCCACCGGCAGCGGCACCGTGGACGGCGCCGACAAGCGTGTCTACGAGGTCGAGGACGACCGCGACGACGACGGCAGCGAGGACGAGTCGGTCGAGCGGCCGGAGCTGATCGACAAGCTATGGCAGGAGCTGCTCGCAGCCGCCGGAGGCACCCTGCCCGAGTTCCGCGACGGCCGCGTCCAGCGCCCGCAGCCGCTCGTGCAGGTCGACGAGATCGAGCGGCTCGGCCAGGACGACGAGCTGAGCCCGGACGAGCAGGACCCCGACAGC
>DATACN010000163.1:0-3070 GCA_036258995.1 Thermoleophilaceae bacterium
GGGGCAAGTGCCGGTGGAGGGCGATCCGAGCGCGCCGTTCTCGAGCTGGACCGGCGCGACGGCGCTCTGGATCGGCGCACTCGCGGTTGCGACCGGCGCCTACATCGCGGCGGTGTTCCTCGCTGCCGACGCGGTGCGCGCGGACGCGCCGGACCTGGCGACGGCCTTCCGCCGCCGCGCGCTCGGGTCGGCCGCCGTCGCCGGGCTCATGGCGATCGGGGGGCTCTTCGTCATACGCGCGGACGCGCGCGACCTCTACGACGGGCTCACGTCTGGCGGTGGGCTCGCCATGGTGGTCGTCTCGGCCGCCGTCGGCCTGCTGACCGTCTGGCTGCTGTGGGCGAGCCGGTTCGAGCTCGCGCGCTACACGTCGGGCATCGCCGTGGGAGCGATGCTCGCCGGCCTGGCCTTCGCCCTGCGACCCGACTTCCTGCCGGGCGAGCTCTCGCTGCGTGACGCGGCCGCCGGCGACGCGACGCTGATCGCCACCCTGGTCGTGCTCGTGATAGCGCTGCTGGTGATCGTTCCGGCGGTCGCGGTGCTGTTCCGCCTGGCCGTGCAGGGCCGCCTGAGCGAGTCCCTGCAGCCGATCGTGGCCCCCGAAGACCGACGCGGCCGATGAGGCTCGCGCGCCCACATATCGCGCTCGCCTGCTTCGTGACCGGCTGCCTGCTCGTGCTGCTCGTCGACGCGAGCATCGCCCGCATCGCCGGCGTGCCGCTGGTGTTCGCCGGCATCGCGCTCGGGGTCGCGGCGATAGCCACGCCGGAGTTCCTGGCCGGCGACCGTCCGGCCGACCGGGGGGACTAGTCGCCGACGACGATCTCGGTGGTCAGGGGAGTCGCTCGCGACACCGCGTCGCCCACCACCGACAGCGCTTCGCTGCGCTCGACCAGCGCGCGAAGAGCTTCCTCATCGGCGTCATCCGACGCGATATGCACCCGCACGCGCACAGCGAGCGGCCCGGCCGGCACCGAGTCGTCCACCGCGAGCGTTCCGCGGAAGTCGGTCTCGCTGCTGACCGAGACCTCGAGCCGAGAAAGCGAGATGCCGGCGCGTGCCGCCTCTATGGCGATGACCGTCGCGTCGCAGGCAGCGATCGCCGCCCGCAGGTACCACCCCGGCGTCGGAGCCGACGCGCCCCCGCCGACCGACTCCGAACCGTCGCTGACGACCTCGCCGTGCGGCCCGCTCACGCGGAAGCGCAGCCCACCGTCGTGAACGGCGGTAGCGGGAGAATCCTGCTCGCGCCCGGCATCGGGATCCTGCTCGTAATGCCGGACGGCCTTCTCAACCGCGCTGCGAATCGCGTCCAACCGATCCTCCTCCACGAGGGGTGAGCGACGGGACTCGAACCCGCGACCGCCTGGACCACAACCAGGAGCTCTACCAGCTGAGCTACGCCCACCAGGTGTGAAGCGAATTTAGCCTACGGGGTCGCCGGCTCGGTGCCTTCGTATCCGGTCGGGTTCGGCCGGATCGGGGCATTGCCGGACCGCAGGCGCGGGAAGTATCCGCCGTCGAAGAGCGACGGCCCCTGCACGAAGCAGGGCGGCTGGCCGTTCTCCGGGTCGCGCTTCTCCCCGCCGGCCGGCTTGCAGTCGAAGGACTCGTTGATGCCGAGCGGGCGGAAGCGGCGGATGTAGTTCGGGGCGGGATAAGCGTTGCCGCGCTCGTAGTTCGGGCGCGTGCGCATGATGCCGAGACCGCGGGCGTTGTTCGCCGTGTACGCGCGCAGGTAGTGGCGCGGGCCCTCTTCCTCGTTCAGCGGCGGGAGCGTGCTGCCGAAGGAGCCGGAGCTGTTCATGATGAAGTCGGCCACGGTCTGCTGCTGGTAGTTGAGGAACGAGAGCACCGGGTTGAGCTCCTTGAGGTACGGATGCAAGGCCTCGAACAGCGGCTCGGCGCCGCCCAGCACGCGAGCGGCCGAGGGCAGCGTGTCGTCGGACTCGTCGATGACGGGGCTGAGGTTGCGGAACAGCGCCTCCAGGTCCGGCGCGAGTTCGCCCACGTCGCGCAGCGTGGGCCGGAGGTCGCGGGCCACCGGCTTCAGGTCGCGCACCAGCGGCCGGGTGTCGCGCGCGAACGTCTTGAGCCGGGCCAGGGTGGCCTTGGACTCATCGAGGAAGGTCGGGAAGATGAAGATCGCGTCGGCGAGCGACTCGTTGCGGGAAGCCAGGGCGCCGAAGAAGTCGTTCGCGTTCACGATCAGCTCCTGGAACTGGTTTCGGCGCTCGTTGATCGCGGCCAGCGTCCGGCCGGAGTTGCGGATGAAGCGGTGCACCACCGGTTCCTCGTCGTTCAGCACGCGCAACACGTCGTCGCCGGTGGCGACGAAGCGGGGCAGGTTGCCGATCGCGTCGTTGAGGTCCTCGCCGCGACCCTTGTCGATCGCCTTCGCCAGCTCCCGGATCCAGCTCTGGAAGTTGGTGCGTGTCTCCTCGTCGAAGAGGGAGATGATCTCGTCGATCTCGACCGCTTCCTTGATCGCCGTCTTGGGCAGGCGCTCGCCGTCCTCGAGCATCGGGCCGCCGGGGGTGCCCGGCGTGAGCTCGACGTAGGTCTCCCCGAGCAGCGCCTTGATGCGGAGCAGCGCGCGGGTGTCACGCGGAATCGGCGCGAACTGCTCGTCGATCTCCATCTCGACGATCGTGGCGTTGTTCTTCACGTCCGCCCGCTTGGCCTTGACCTTTCCCACCCGCAGCCCGGCCATGCGCACTTCGGCCTCGGCCACCAGCATGTTCGCCTCCCGGAACGAGGCTTCGAAGCGGTAACCCTCGGGCTTGAGCGGCATCGGGCCGCCGAATGACAGCCACAGCCACAGCAGCAGGCCGAAGACCGACAGGGTGAAGGCCACCATGGCGACGATGCGACCGATGCTGGGGGTCTGCTTGATCATGACGCGGGGCAGAGGTCGGAGTCGGAGAGCAGGTCCTTGAGCCCCAGGGCGTCCTCGAGGAGCGGACCCGCCTGGCCCTGGTCGAGCAGGATCTGCTGGAACGCCGAGCAGGTCGCGAGGAGCATGAAGCGGCGGAAGGGACCCTGGGCGTCGCTGGTCGAGAACATCGAC
>DATACN010000164.1:0-2338 GCA_036258995.1 Thermoleophilaceae bacterium
GGCGCCCCGGGCTGCGGCGCGGGTGCTCCCGGCGCGACGCCGCCGGGCGCGGGCGCGCCGGCCATCTCCGGCACGGGCTCGCCGTGACGGGCCTTCAGCTCGAAGTACATGACCGCCGCCGCGATGGCCGACAGCGGGGAGACCAGCACTCGCACGATCAGGTCGGCCAGGAAGTACCCGACGAACGAGTCGGCGATGCCGACGAAGATCGCCTGGACGATCGCGCTGGCCGCCGCGGTGATCAGGAACAGGATCACGATGACCCCGAACACCTGCCACCCGTGACCCTTGACGAGCTGGCGGCTGCGGCCGAAGGCATCGAGCACGCCCGCGCGCTCCACGACGACGACCGGGGCCAGGACGGCCCAGATGGTCAGCAGGATGAGGCCTGGGACGATCAGCAGCAGGAAGCCGATCGCGATGCCGATTCCCGCGAGCAGGCCGACGAGGAACAGCGGCACGATCACCGGGGCGGCGGACTGGAACAGCGATCCGACGGTGTGATCGCGCCGGCCGTCGAGGATGTCGCGCACCGCCTCGACCACCATCCCCTGGAACCAGTAGGTGGCGGCGGTGCCGATCAGGGCCGCAACCAGGAACGCGATCAGGCCGCCGGTCGTGAGGACGATGCCGTTGAGCACCGCGACCACGAGGAAGAGAGCGAGCGCGGCCGGGACCAGCAGCGTGAACTGGTCGCGGTAGGTCTCGAAGGTGCGTGTGAGGACGTTTCCGACGTCGAGCTTCTGGTTCATGGAGCGCGACGCTACCGGCTCCGCCGGTTGAACGGAAGCCAGGCACAATTTGGCCATGGAGGAGAGCGCCCGCGGCCGGCTGCTGATCGCGGCGCCGTCGCTGTTCGATTACTTCAGGCGAACGGTCGTGCTCGTCATCGAGCACACCCCGGACGGGGCGATGGGGCTGGTCCTCAACCGCGTTTCCGAGACTCCCGTGGCGGAGGCGGTCCCGCCGCTGGCCGACCTGGTCGAGGCGGAGGAGCTCGTTCGCGTGGGAGGACCGGTTGCGCCGCAGGCCGTCGTGGCCCTGGGTGAGTTCGAAGATGCCTCCGAGGCGGGCATGCGCGTCGTCGGAGACCTCGGCACGCTCGACCCCGACGCCGCCAACGAGAGCCTGGTGCGTCTGCGGGTGTACGCGGGCTACGCCGGCTGGAGCCCGGGCCAGCTCGACGGAGAGATCGAGGAGGGAGCCTGGATCGTCGCCCCGGCCGAGCCCGAGGATCCGTTCCGCGGCGGCGACATCTGGTCGGAGGCCCTCGCCCGCAAGGGGGGCGGCTACCGGCTGCTGGCAACCATGCCGTCCGATCCCTCGCTCAATTAGCGGCCCGCAAAATTCCTTGCAGCCATTCGGGTCGGCAGGAGGATCGTCCGAGGCATCGAAGTATGCCCTCCCGCATCGCCGCCATCGCGGCGCTCGCCTGCACGCTCGCCCTCGCCCTGCCCGCGGCGGCGCAGGCCGACCCGGTTGCGCGCACGGCTCACGTCACCGCGCGCCCCTCGGTCGCCGCGCTGCAGGTGGCGCTGAAGGCCATGGACCTCTACGGCGGCGCGATCGACGGGATCCGAGGCCCCCTGACCCGTCGCGCCGTGGTCCGCTTCCAGCGGCGCCGGAACCTCAGCGTCGACGGGGTCGTGGGGCCGCAGACCAGGCGCGCGCTGGGGCGCCGCGGCAGACCGGCGCTAGGAAGCCGCGTGATGCGACGCGGCCACCGCGGGTGGGACGTGGCGGCGCTCCAGTTCCTGCTGACCCGAAGGGGGTTCTCGCCCGGCGGAATCGACGGCGGCTTCGGTGCGATGACCGGGTCGGCGGTGCGCCGCTTCCAGGCGGCCAGGGGCCTGACCGTGGACGAGCTCGTGGGCCCGGCCACCCTTCGAGCGCTGCGGCGCCGGGGGTCGAGCGGCACCGGGACGCCCATCGGTCCGGTCCGATTCCTGCGCCCGGTGAGGGCGCCGATGGGCGACGGCTTCGGCTACCGCTGGGGAAGGATGCACACCGGCATCGACTTCCCCGCCGCGAGCGGAAGCCCAGTCGGCGCGGCCGGCGTAGGCGTTGTCAAGTTCGCCGGCTGGAACACCGGCGGCTACGGCTACCTGATCGTGATCTCGCACCGCCTGGGCTACGAGAGCTGGTACGCGCACCTGTCGCGCGTCGTGGCCTCACCCGGCCAGTCGGTCGTCGGCGGCACCCGCATCGGCTACGTGGGCTCCACCGGGCACTCGACAGGCCCGCACCTGCACTTCGAGGTGCGGCGCAACGGAAGGCCGATCAACCCCGCGCCGTACCTCCTGGGCATCTACGCCGCTCGGGTGGCGCGGCCACTCGA
>DATACN010000165.1:0-14791 GCA_036258995.1 Thermoleophilaceae bacterium
CGGCGCTCGACCGCCCGGGCGCCGCGCTCGGCGACCGTGAGCACACGAGCTCGCCAGTCCCCCTCCTCCGGCCCCTGGGGACGGGCGCGGGCGACGATCACGCTCGCCCCGTCGCGGAGGTCGCAGCCGAGCTCCTCCGCGCGGGCGAGGATGTTCTCACGGTCGGTGACGCGGCGAGCGAGCAGGTCGGCCAGGAAGTCGCTGACCGCCGCCTCGCTGGCGCGCGCCGGAGCCTTGGCCCGTTCCACCTCGAGCGCGATCAGGTTCGAGACGAGGCGAAGCAGCGCGGGGTCCGCCTCGCCGCGCGGGCGGTAGCGCAGCTCGCCGGTCACGGCGTCTGCGACCTTCAGCTCCACCGAGGTCGAGCCGGACTCCCCTGCCATCACGGCCCGCTCGTCGTCCGGCGAGGCGCAGGCCACCGCCAGGACGCTGCTCGACGCGTCGAGCACGATCACCGACGCCTCGAGCGCCCGGCCGGCCGCCCGCGCGACCGCGGGGAGCCCGGCGCCCGATTCGACGGCCTCGGAGACCTCCGCCAGCGCCTCGGGAAAGCTCAGCCCGCCCGCCGCGGCGCCGCTCCTGCGCTTCTGCGCCGCCGACATGTCCCCAGGGTAGTCGCGAAGCGACGGTGGCCGCTACGCCGCGTACTGGTCGTAGGTCCAGACGATGGCCAGGCCGATCGCCGCCCCGACGCCCATCAGCGTGGCCAGGATGTAGAGCGTGAGAAAGGCCGCCGCCACCTTCTCCCACAGCCTGCCGTAGCACTGCCACGCCGGCGCGAGGATCAGCGACAGATAGCCGGCGCCCATCACGCCCGCCGACAGCGCCAGCGTCAGCTCGAGTGCCGAGATGTCGAAGTTCATCGCGAAGTAGATGGCCGCCGCCCTCCCGCAGGGCGGCGGCTGCGCGGCTCATTCTGCCGCATGTGGGAGACGAGCAACAGTCCCGCAGCGAGAGTGCCGAAGACGGCGAAGCCGAGCGCCCAGCCGCCCGCGACGTCCGACCAGTAGTGCACCCGGAGGTAGATGCGCGAGGCCCCCACCGCCGCGGCGACCGCGATCGCTCCGAGCACCAGCGCCGCGCGGCGCCCCAGCCGGACCGCGCCGGAGAGGGCGACGCCGACCGCCACCCAGGCGGTCGAGTAGCCGGCGTGTCCACTCGGGAAGCTCGATCTGGCCGTGTCGACCAGGGGAATCGAGGGCCGATCCCGATCGACCCCGGCCTTGGCCAGGTGCACCGCCGCGTAGATGATCGCCAGGCCCGCCAGGAGGGCAACGGCGTCGGCGAGCCTGCCGTGCCGGGCCAGCACGACGCCGCCGGCGACCACGAGCACGATCGCCGCCGGCAGCGACCCGAAGGCCGTCACGACCTTGGCCACCTCCACCTGCGCTTCGCCGTACAGGTCCCGCGCGATCTCGAGCGAGCCGACGTCGAAGGGCGTCGGACCGGGATCGGCCGACAACAGGATGGTGTAGAGCACGAAGACGTATGCCCCCACCCCGGCCACCGCCAGCGCGGTGGCGAGCTCGAGGCTGAGCCCGATCGGGGGCAGCGCCCGCACCGCGGTCACGGCCGGGCGGGTGAGCCTGTGGGCCTCGAGCCAAGCGGCCACACGCCGGCGCTGCTCCGGGCGGCGCAGGCGGCGGTACGCCCAGACTCCAACGACGATCGCCGCCGCCGTCACCCCGAAGGCGAATGTGGCCTGCCCCGGGATCTCGACGACCGTGTCGAAGGACTGCCAGAACAGGTAGCCGAGCACGCAGAAGACCGAGGCCCACAGGCCGCAGCCCACGATGCTGAACGGGACGAAGCGACCGTAGGCCAGGCCCGACGAACCGGCTATGAAGGGCGCCAGCGCGCGGACCAGCCCGATGAAGCGCCCGATCAGGATGGTCTTGCCGCCGTGGCGCTGGAAGTACCCCTCCACCTGCCCGAGCCGCTCGGGCGTGATCCTGAGCTTGGGGCCGTGCCGCTCGAGGAAGCCCCGGCCGAGCCTGCGCCCGATGAAGAAGCTCGTGGTGTCGCCGAGCACCGCGCACGTCCACACGAGCCCGATCAGCGGAAGCAGGTCGATCTCCCCCTGCCCCGCGACGACGCCTCCGGCGATGACCACCGTCTCGCCGGGCGCAACCAGCCCGACGAACGCGCCGGTCTCGAGGAACGCCAGCACTCCCACGAGCGCATACGTCCAGGGGCCGAGCGCGAGAGCGACGTCTTCGATGACCGTCTTCGGGTCCGGCAGGTCGGAGAGAACGCCGCTGGCGACCACCGCGACGACGATCGCAACGAGGGCCCCTGCCAGGGCAATCCGCGTCCGGGTCATCGGAGCCGGGTGAGGAGGACTCCGTCGACGGCGGCCACGGCCCGCTCGGCGTCGTCTCGCTCCACGAACAGGGCAAAGCAGGTCGGGCCCGAGCCCGCGACGGCCGAGGCAGAAGCTCCGGCCGCGCGCAGCTGGGCCAGCACCGTGCCGAGCTCCGGCCGCAGCGAGACCGCCGCCCGCTCGAGATCGTTCTCGACGGCGGCGGCGAGCTCCCCGGGCGAGGCCCGTGCGACGTGCCGAAGGGGCTCGGGATCCAGGCGCTCACGCCAGCCTTCGAGACGATCGAGCTCCGCGTAGACGTCGGGCGTCCGAAGGCCCTCGGGCTGAGGCACGAGCACTACGTGGAGCGCCGGGAGGGCGACCGGCTCGACCACTTCGCCCACTCCCAGCACGAGGGCGTGTCCCGGGTCGACCTGGCTCGGCACGTCGGACCCGAGGCCGGCCGCGAGCGCGGCCAGCTCGGCATGCCGCAGCGGCTCGCCGGCCAACCGGTTGGCCGCTCGCAGGGCGGCCGCTGCGTCGGCGCTCCCACCCCCCAACCCGGCCGCCACGGGAATCCGTTTGTCGACGACTGCGCGCACAGGCGGCAGCGCACCCGCTCCGGCCCGCTCACGGAACGCGGCCAGCGCCGCCGCGACCAGGTTCGGCCCCTCGACGCCCGGGCACTCCACGACGTCGCCGGCCGCGTCCGCGGGGCGCATCTCGAGCTCGTCGGCCAGCTCGAGCGACGCGAATAGCGAGCACAGCGGGTGCATCCCGTCGCTGCGGGGCGGCCCGACATGTAGGACCAGGTTCAGCTTGGCAGGGGCCAGCTCACGGATCATCGGGGCTTGAGTGTCCGCAGGCGTTGCTCGCCGAGATCGTCGGCCAGCCGCAACCAGTCCGGCGGCCCCAGGACCTCCGCTCGCGCATCGGCCGGATGCCCCAGGCGCTCCAAGGCCGCGCGGGCCGAGTCCCGCAGGTCCTCCGACGCGCCCGGCGCGAGCGCCAGCGAGCCGGCGAGCGCCTTGCGCCGGTGTGCGAAGCCTGCGTGCACGAGGGCGGCGATTCCGGCTTCCGGCGCCGCCGCACGCCGGCGCATCACCACGATCGCCGACTCGACGTTGGGCTGGGGATGGAACACGGTGGCGGGCACCCTCCGCGCCACCGACACCTCGCAAGCGAGCTGAGCCAGCACCGAGGTCGCGCCGTAGCTCTTGCCGCCGGGCTCGGCTGCGAGCCGCTCGCCCACCTCACGCTGGACCATCGCCACCCACAACCGCGCTCCCGGCAGCTCGGCGATCGACTTGAGCAACACCGTGGCCGCCACGCCGTAGGGCAGGTTCGCGACGACCTTCCCCGGCGCCGGGGCCAGCGCGCCGAAGTCGAGACGCAGCGCGTCCGCGAGGTGAAGCGTCGTATTGCGAAATGGCGCCAGGGCCTCGCGAAGCGGCTCGCCGAGCGACTGATCGACCTCCACAACGTGCAGGTGGCCCACCCGTGGGGCCAGATACTCGGACAGCACGCCCAGGCCGCCGCCGACCTCGAGCACCACGTCGTCCGCCCCCAGCTCGGCCGCCCGGCCGACCACGCCGAGGATGTTGTCGTCGATCAGGAAGTTCTGGCCCAGCTCGCGATTGGGGCGCACCCCGAAGCGGCGCAGCCGGCGTAGGCTCGCCTGGCGCGGCTCGCCGCTCACGTCGGGAGCACCGGGGCCGCCCTCACCAGGCGAACACCCGGGCCGCGTTGCGATCGACCGTCCGCTCGAGCTCCTCGTACGCCACGCCGCGCAGCTCGGCCAGGAAGCGGGCGGTGAGGACCACGTTGGCCGGCTCGTTGCGCTCGCCTCGCACCGGCTGCGGGGAGAGGAACGGCGAATCCGTCTCCACCAGCAGCAGCTCGTCGGGCACCTCGCGCGCCGCCGCCTGGAGGTCGCCCGCCTTCGGATAGGTCACGTTGCCCGCGAACGAGCACATATACCCGCGCGCGACGCAGTCGTCGAGCCTGCCCGGTGTGGAGAAGCAGTGCATGACGACGCTGACGCCCGGATGCTCGGCGAGCGCTGCGAAGGTGTCGTCCTCCGCCTCGCGCGTGTGGATGACCACCGGCAGCCCGAGCCGCCCGGCGAGCTCGAGCTGCGCCTCGAAGGCCCGCTGCTGGTCGGCGCGCGGCGCTCTGTCGCGGAAGTAGTCGAGCCCGGTCTCGCCGATCGCCCGGGCGAGAGGATGCGCGGCTGCCCGCTCGATCGCGTCGAGGTCGGAGTCGCCGAAGCTCTCGGTCTCGTGCGGGTGGCGCCCGACGATCGCCACCACCTCGTCGTGCGCGCCGGCGGCGGCCAGTCCGCGCCGGATCGAGTCCGGGTCGGTCCCGACCGTGGCGATGCGGTAGACCCCCGCCTCCCGCGCGCGGGCGACGAGCTCGCCGTCAGGCGGCTCGCAGACGTCCAGGTGGCAGTGGGTGTCGACCACCGGCGCGAGCGCGCCTCAGGCTGCCGAGGCCTCGGGCGGCTCGACCCTGGGGAAGAGCTGCCCGAGCTCGCCGATCCGCGCCCCTCCCGGCAGCGTGCCGAAGCGGGCGTCCTCGAGCGACCTTCCCCCCTGGCCGAGGGCGGCGAGCAGCCGCTCCGCGGCGGTCGGCAGGAACGGGAGCAGCAGCACCGACACGACCCGCAGCCCTTCGGACAGGCCGTACAGAACCTCGTCCAGCCGGTCGCTTTGGGCCTCGTCCTTGGCGAGCGTCCAGGGCTCCTCGTCCTGGACGTAGGCGTTCAGCCGCTTCACCCGCCGCCACAGCTCGTCCAGCGCGGCCGTCAGGTCGAGCTCGTCGATGCGCTCGCGCACGGCCGCATCGAGGCCGTCGAAGTCTCCGGCCAGCGCGGCCGGCGCGGCCGCCTCCGGCACGACGCCGCCGCGGTAGCGGTCGATCATCGCCAGCGTTCGGCTGGCGAGGTTTCCGTACTCGTTGGCGAGCTCGCTGGAGTAGCGCGACTCGAACCCCTCCGGCGACACCTCGCCGTCCTGCCCGAATCGCACCTCGCGCAGGACGTAGAACCGCAGCGCGTCGGCACCGTAGAGGTCGACCACCTGGAACGGGTCGATCACGTTGCCCAGCGACTTCGACATCTTGTGCTCGCCGAGCAGCAGGTAGCCGTGGATGCCGACCCGCTCCGGCAGCTCGATCTCGGCGGCCATCAGCATCGCGGGCCAGATCACCGCGTGGAACTTGAGGATGTCCTTGCCGATCAAGTGCACGTTCGCCGGCCAGAAGCGCTCGGTCAGGTCCTCGCCCTCGCGCGCGTAAGAAAGCGCCGAGTAGTAGTTGAGGAGCGCGTCGATCCAGACGTAGACCACCTGGCTCTCGTCCCACGGCACCGGTACGCCCCACTTCAGGCGGGCGCGGGAAAGGGAGAAGTCGCGCAGCCCGCCCTTGATGAACGAGAGCGCCTCGTTGTAGCGGTTCTCGGGCACCACGAACCCGGGCCGCTCGGCGTACAGCCGCTCGAGCGGCTCCTGAAAGGTGGACAGCCGGAAGAACCAGTTGTCCTCCTTCTCGCGCTCCAGCACGATCTTGTGGATCGGGCAGCGATTGCCCTCCTCGAGCTCGGAGTCCGTCTTGAAGTCCGCGCAGCGGGGGCAGTACCAGCCCTCGTAGGTGCCCTCGTATACGTGGCCGTTCTCGTGGATGCGCTGCACGACCCGCGCGACCACCTCGTAGTGCTCGGGGTCGGTCGTGCGGATGAAGAAGTCGTTGGTCACGTTCACCTTCGCGGCGAGCTCCTTGAAGCGCACGGAGTGGCGATCACCGAGCTCCCGAGGCGTCACGCCCTCCTTCTCGGCCGCCTGGGTGACCGGCTCGCCGTGCTCGTCGGTGCCGGTCAGGAAGAACACGTCCTCCCCGCGCTGGCGCATGTGGCGGGCGAGCACGTCCGCTGCGATCGTCGTGTAGGCGTGACCGAGATGAGGCTCCGCGTTCACGTAGTAGATGGGCGTAGTTACGTAGAAGGCCACGCGATCGATGCTACTGGCGGGTCAGCGCCCGGTAGAGCGCGTTCGCACTGCCGCCGGTCAGCTCGGCCACCACGCCGGCGGCCTTGCGCGGCTGCGCGCCCGAGTCCACGAGGCGCTGCAGGGCGTCGAGGCCCGCCGGCTCGCCGTCGCCGGGTGGGCCCGCGCTCGGCGGCCCGATGACGAGCGCGACCTCGCCCTTCGGCGGCGCGCCGCGGTAGCGCGCGGCCAGCTCCGCCGCGGTCCCCCGCACCACTTCCTCGTGCGCCTTCGTCAGCTCGCGGCACAGCGCCACCGGCCGCTCGGGATCGAGCTCCGCGAGCAGGGACAGCGTGGCCGGCGCCCGGCGCGGCGACTCGAAGGCCACGAGCGTGCCGCCCGGCTCGCCGAGCACCCGCCGCAGCTCGCCCTTCTTCCGCGGGAGGAAGCCGGTGAAGCGCCAGCGGTCGGCCGGCAGGCCCGAGGCGACGAGCGCGGCGATCGCCGCGCTGGGGCCCGGCAGCACCTCCACCGGCAGCCCCGCCGCGATGCAGGCGCGCACGAGCACGAAGCCGGGATCCGACACCAGCGGCATCCCGGCATCCGAGACCAGCGCGACCTCGTCGCCGGCCTTCATGCGCCCGACGAGCTCGGCGGAGCGCTGCTCCTCGTTGTGCTCGTGGTACGAGACGAGCCGGGCCTTGACCCCGTAGCGGTCCAGCAGCACGCGCGTGCGGCGGGTGTCCTCGCAGGCCACGACGTCGGCCTCGCGCAGCGCGGAGAGCGTGCGGAGGGTGATGTCCTCGAGGTTCCCTATCGGCGTCGGGCAGACGACCAGCCCACCGCTCACGGACGGCCCTCGTCGAGCGCGAACAGGGCCGCGCCCAGCATGCCCGACTCGTCGCCGAAGTGGGCCGGGACTATCCGCGCGGCCGTGGCCGCCGGCGGCAGCGCGCGCTCGCCGACAACCTCGCGCGCGGGGTCGAGCAGCAGGTCGCCGGCGGCGACCGCCCCACCGCCGATCACCACGACCTCGGGGTTGAAGGCGTTGATCAGCGCCGTTAGGCCCGCCCCCAGCCGGCGCCCAACCGCGTCGAGCACGTCCCGCGCCGCCGCGTCGCCGGAGTGCGCGAGCTCGGTGACGAGCGGCCCGGTGATGTCCCGGCCCGCCGCCAGCCGGCGGCCCAAGGCGGACTCCGGGTGGGCGCGGGCCGCGGCCTGGCCCTCGAGTCCGATCGTGGTGCCCGACGCCAGCACCTCCAGGCAGCCGCGGCCGGGGCAGGCACCCTGGCACTCGGGCCCGTCGTAGTCGACGACCATGTGGCCCAGCTCGCCGCCCACGCCGGTCGCGCCGCGGTAGATCCGGCCGCCCAGCAGCAGACCGCCGCCGATGCCGGTCCCGAGCGCCACCATCAACGCGTGGTCGGCGCCGCGCGCGGCTCCCCGCCGGTGCTCGGCGAGCATGGCGACGTTGGCGTCGTTGTCGACGTACACGGGCAGCCCCAGCCGCTCGCTCATCAGGTCGCGGAAGGGGACGTCCTCGAGCGGCAGGTGGGTGGACCAGAGCGACGCGCCGGTCTCGGCCTCCACCAGGGCGGGGATGCCGAACCCCACCGCCTCGACCTCAGGCGCCGTCGCGCGCACCTCCTCGACCGCCTCCACGAAGATGTCGAGCGTCTCCCCGCGGTCGGCGCCGCGCCAGTTGCGGTGGACCCGGTGGTGGACGACGAGGTCCTCGTCGACCACGCCCCCGAGCAGCTTGGTGCCGCCGGCGTCGATACCGATGACGCGCCGAGGCGGCATGGCCGGACGATATACAGAGGCCTGTGGCCGACCCGCCCCCCGAGTACAAGGTCTACCGCTCGCGGCGCAACCCGCTGGCCGGGCTGCGCCCGAAGGGCGACCTCGAAGGGCTCCGGCGGCGCCTGGGCCGGCGCCGCGAGCGCGAGCCCGGCGACCGTGGCATCACGCCAGGCCGCGTCGTCAAATGGCTCGCCCTGGCGGTCGGCGGCTGGATCGTTCTCTCGCTGGCCCTCTTCCTGCTCAGCTCCCTGTTCCAGGGCGGCGTCTCGGACGAGGCCGAGCGGGCCCTTTCGAGCCAGGGCAACCTCCTGACCGGCAGCAACATCCTGATCCTCGGCTCCGACGCGCGCACCGGGGACTCGATCGACGAGTCCCAGACCGGCCCCGCCCGCGCGGACACGATCATGGTCATGCACGCGGCCTTCGGCAGCGTGCGCAAGCTCTCGATCCCGCGCGACGCCGAGGCCCAGATCCCCGGCCACGGGACTCAGAAGATCAACGCGGCGTACGCCCTGGGCGGCTCGGCTCTCACCGTCGAGACGGTCGAGGGCTACCTGGGCAACGGGCTGAGGATCAACCACGTGGTGGAGGTCGACTTCGAGGACCTGCCCGCCTTCATCGACGCCTTCGGCGGCGTCACCGTGAACGTGAAGAACCGGATCTGCTCGCCGCCCTTCGACAACTTCTGGAAGGGGTTCAACCTGCGCGCCGGCGAGCGCAAGCTCAACGGCCGGCGGGCGCTCGGCTTCGCGCGCGTGCGGAAGAACAACTGCGCTCCGAACGAGAACGACCTCGACCGCGCCGAGCGCCAGCAGGAGCTGCTGAACGCCATCCGCCGGCGCATGCTCACGCCCGGCGGGTTCCTGCGCATGCCGCTGATCAGCTGGCGGGCGCCCAGGGCGCTCAAGACCGACATGAGCGGTCCGAGCCTGCTCGCTCTGGCGGCCGACGCCGCTGCCGGAAGCTCCGACGAGCCGATCGTGCTGGAGCCGTCCTGCCTCGACTGCGGGATCGGAGGCAGCCTGCGGGTCTCGGACGGCTCGAAGTCCGAGGCCGTCAGGCGGCTCGAGGGCTAGTCGGCCTTCTTCGAGGAGTCCGCGGGCTTGGAGTCCTTGGCCTCGGTCTTCTTGTCCTCGCTCTTGGAGGAGGAGTCCGAGGCGCCGGCGGCCTTCTTCTTGGCGTAGTCGGTCGTGTAGAAGCCCGAACCCTTGAAGTGGACGGCCACGGGGTGGAACACCCGCTGGACCGGGGCGTCGCAGGTGTTGCAGCTCGTGAGCGGGTCCTCCGCCATCCGCTGCATCACCTCGAAGGTGTGCCCCCTGTCACAGCGGTATTCGTAAATCGGCATGGCACTCCGAGTATACGAGTGCCAAATGCCGCCTAAGACGGTGGGCTGGGGGAGTCGAGGTCGTCGAGCAGCGAGACACGAAGCGAGTGCCAGACGAGCCAGGCGGCGATGTGACTGAAGGGCTTGATCGCGAGTCCCACCATCGCTTCAGCCGCCCACCGTAACGCTAGATTGGCCCCATGGAAGGCGCCGGCCCGGTGACCATCGAAAAAATCGTCGCTCTTTGCAGGCGGCGCGGATTCATCTTCCAGTCGTCGGAGATCTACGGCGGTCTCGCCTCGGTCTACGACTACGGCCACTACGGCGTTCTGCTGAAGAACAACGTCAAGACCGAGTGGTGGCGCAAGGTGCTCCAGGAACGCGACGACATGGTCGCGCTCGACGCCGCGATCCTCATGCATCCCCGGACCTGGCAGGCCTCGGGGCATCTCGAGGGATTCACCGACCCGCTCGTGCAATGCCTCGGAAAGTGCAAGAAGCGCTGGCGCGAGGACCACTTGCGCGAGGCCCAGCCCGAGGGTGAGCTGAAGTGTCCCGAGTGCGGCGGCGACCTGTCCGAGCCGCGCCAGTTCAACCTCATGTTCGAGACCCACGTGGGCCCGGTGCGCGACGAGGCCTCGGTCGTCTACCTGCGCCCGGAGACGGCCCAGGGGATCTTCGTGAACTTCAAGAACGTCCTGCAATTCGCCCGAAAGAAGCCCCCCTTCGGCATCGCGCAGGTCGGCAAGGCCTTCCGCAACGAGATCACCACCCAGAGCTTCATCTTCCGCACCTTCGAGTTCGAGCAGATGGAGATCGAGTACTTCGTCCCGCCGGCCGAGGCCCCGGAATGGCACGAGCGCTGGATGGAGGACCGGATGCGCTGGTACACCGACCTAGGCATCCGGCCGGACCACCTGCAGCTGCGCGAGCACGGGCCCCACGAGCTCTCCCACTACTCGAGCGCCACGTCGGACATCGAGTACCTGTTCCCCATGGGCTGGTCGGAGCTCGAGGGGATCGCCAACCGCGGCGACTTCGACCTGCGCCAGCACGCCGAGTTCTCGGGCGACAAGCTCGAGTACGTGGACACAGCGACCCAGGAGCGCTACGTCCCGCACGTGATCGAGCCGTCGGCCGGAGCCGACCGGGCGACGCTCGCCTTCATGGTCGACGCCTACGACGAGGAGGAGGTCGAGGGCCGCCAGCGCACCGTGCTCCGGCTCCACCCCCGCCTTGCCCCGGTGAAGGTGGCCGTCCTGCCGCTCGTCAACCGCGACGGCATGCCCGAGCTGGCGCGCGAGATCTATGAGGACCTGCGCACCCGTATGCCGGCCGAGTACGACTCCGGCGGCTCGATCGGGAAGCGATATCGCCGCCAGGACGAGATCGGCACCCCCTGGGGAATCACCGTCGACGGCCAGACGCTCGAGGACCGCACGGTCACCCTGCGCGACCGCGACTCCCTGGAGCAGTCGCGGATTTCGATCGACCACGTGGGCGCCGAGCTGGAACGCCGCCTGGCTGAGCCCTGGAGCTCGCCGAAGCTGGCCGCTGCGTCCTAGCCCCCGCTTACGCTTGGTGCGTGCAGCCGCTGTTCGAGCACCGGCTCACGCTTGCCGGCTACGAGACAAGGGCGCTCGAGCTGGAGGGAGGCGGACCTCCGCTCGTGCTGCTCCACGGCTGGGCCGACAGCGCCGACACCTGGCGGCTGGTGCTGGACCGGCTCGCTCGGGCGGAGCGGCGGGCGGTGGCGCTCGACCTGCCCGGTTTCGGAGAGGCGGCGCCGCTGCGCGACGGGGCGGTGCTTCCCCAGCTCGACTCGTTCCTCGCGGCGGCGCTGAAGGTCGCGGCGCCCAAGGGCGGCGCGATCGTCGCCGGCAACTCGCTGGGCGGCTGCACGGCTTTGCGGGCGGCGCAGCAGCCGGAGCTTCGGCTCGCCGGAGTCGTCCCGGTCGCGCCCGCCGGCCTCGACATGGCGCGCTGGTTCGTGCTCGTCGAGCGCGATCCGGTGGTCCGGGCGGTGCTCGCCTCTCCCCTGCCGCTTCCCGGATTCGTCATGCGCCGCGCGGTGGGCGAGGTCTACCGGCGGCTGGCCTTCTGCCGCCCGCGCGAGATCGACCCGGCCGTGGTGTCGACGTTCAGCTCACACCTCTCCGCCAAGGAGGCCGCGGCCCGCGCGCTGGCCACCGGCCGCCGCCTGCTGCCGGAGCTGCGCGAGCCGTTCGAGATCGACAGGATCGCCTGCCCGGTGCTGCTGGTGTGGGGAAGGCAGGACCTGATGGTCTTCCAGACCGGCGCCGAGCGGGTCCTGGCGGCGGCGCCCGAGGCCAGGCTCGAGGTGATCGAGGATTGCGGCCACTGCCCGCAGCTCGAGGCGCCCGAGCGGTTTACGAGCCTGCTTCTGGACTTCCCTCGCCCTGCTGCCCGAGCCGCTTGAGCTCGGCGACGATCGCGTCCTCGTTCTCGCCATGCTCCTTCTCGGTCCAGCGCCACGTCGCGCCGTCGAGCATCTCGGTGCGCCCGTCGGCCAGGTGGTCCTGGACCCGCTCGACCCGAAGCTCCACCGCGACCACGGTGTCGACGGATTCGAGCTCGTCGCTCAACTCGTAGGCGTAACCGTGCGCGGTGAAGGCGATCCCCTTGCCGAGCACGCAGAGGGCCACTCGCGGCTCCGCTCGTAGCCGCCTCAGCGTCTCCCGCTCGCGGCCCAGCGAGAACAGCACGCGGTCGCCGCCGCAGCGGGTGATGGTCGTGACCGGGATCGGGTGCGGCCCGTCGACGCACAGCACGCCCGGCGTCCCTCGTTCCCACTCCGGAAGCCCCTCCACAGGGCGGGAGATTACGCGCGTGCGGCGGCGTGACCCGACGACTCGAAGGCAGTGCCCGGCAGGACCCGGCGCAGCGGCCGCGGCAGCCACCAGTTCCAGCGGCCCATCAGCTCCATCATGGCCGGCACGAGGACCAGCCGCACGAGTGTGGCGTCGAGCGCGATGGCCACGGACAGCCCCAGCCCGATCTCCTTGATCGAGGCCACGCCGGTGAAGGCGAAGACCGCGAAGACGGCGACCATGATGGCCGCCGCGCTGGTGATCGTCTTCGCGCTCGCCTGCAGGCCCTGGACGACCGCGAGCTTGGTGTCGCCGGTCGCGTCGTAGCGCTCGCGGATCCGGGACAGCAGGAACACCTCGTAGTCCATCGAGAGCCCGAAGACGATCGCGAGCAGGAACGGTGGCGTCATCGCCTGGATGTAGCCGAGCGACTCGAAGCCCAGGAAGCCGTCGAACCAGCCGTACTGGAAGACGGCCACGAGCACCCCGTAGGCGGCGGCCACCGAGAGGAGGTTCATGACCACGGCCTTGAGCGGCAGCAGCACCGAGCGCAGCAGCACGAGCAGCACGAGGTAGCTGAAGGCCAGAACGAACACGAGGATCTTCCACATCGAGCCGTCGACGAGGTTGATGAAGTCGGAGTTGAAGGCCGCCGCCCCGCCCACGTCGATGTGAGCCACGCGGGCGAGCCCGTCGCCGGACTCGACCCGGTCGCGCAGCCGCTCCACGAGCGCCTCTGCCTGAGGGCTCTCGAGGTCGTGGCGGGTCTGCGCGACTATCAGCGCTGCGCGGCCGTCCTCGGAGGGCTGCGGCCTCCCCACCCGGGCGATCTCGGGGTCGACCCGCAGCTCCTCGACGTAGGCGGCCAGCGCCCGCCGGTTCTGCGGCGAGGAGGCCGTGCCCGAGTCGAACGAAGCCATGATCTGCGTCGGCCCGGTGGCGCCCGGCCCGAGCTCGCGGGCCGCCAGCTCGGCGCCCACTCTGGTCTCGTGGCCCTCGGGGAACTGGCGCAGAGCCCCGTTGCCGAAGTCGAGCGACAGGGCCGGGACGGCCATGACCAGCAGGACACCGGCCGAGAGGATCGCCGCCACCCCGGGCCGGCGGGTGACGGCCGCCGTCCACCGCTCCCAGAAGCCTCCCCGGCGGGCGTCCGGGCGCGTCGAGCCGGGCCGGCGCGTGCGTGCCCGGAGCGACTTGACGAACACACCGGTGACGACGGCGAGCCGGCCGCGCTTGTACGCGCGCCGCCCGAGCAGGCGCATCAGCACCGGGAGCAGCGTGATCGCGCCCAGCACCGAGACGGCGACCACGATGATCGCGCCCGCCGCCATCGACCGGATCGTGGTCGACTCCACCAGCCAGAGCCCGGCGAGCGAGACGATCACGGTGATGCCCGAGAAGGTCACGGCCAGGCCCGACGTGCGCAGGGCTATCCGCCGCGCCTCGCGCGGCTCGGCACCGGCGCGGATCTCCTCGCGGTAGCGGGCAAGCACGAACAGCGAGTAGTCGACCGCCACGCCGATGCCGATCATCGAGGCGATGTTGGTCACGAACACCGACATCGCGGTGGCCTGGGAGAGGAAGTAGATGGCGGCGCCGGTCACCATCACGCTGGCGAAGCCGAGCGTGAGCGGAAGGGCGGCGGCCGCGAGCGAGCCGAAGACCGCCAGCAGGATCAGCAGCACGATCGGGAAGCCGGCCTTCTCGGCCGACTCGAGGTCCTCCTTGGTCAGGTCCTGCATGCCGGCCCACATCGCCTGCTGGCCGACGAGGTAGGGCTGAACGCCGTGGACGGGCGGCTCGCCCGCCCCGACCTCGTCGCGCAGGTCGACGGTCATGTCGGCCAGGTCGTTGCGCTCGCCGCTGGTCTGGAGGGGGATCACGACGATCGGGGCGGTGCCCGCCTGGCTCTTGGCGCGGGCCGCGACGCCGTCGCTCAACTCGACGAGCTCCGTGCGGGCCGTGATCCGATCGATGCGATCGACCTGCGCCCGCACGTCGGCGGGCGTGGCGCCGGGGCGCTGTGCGAGCACCACGGCGAGCGACTCCTTCTGGGCGCCCTCGAAACGCTCGAGGCCCTTGTCGACGGCCTCGGACCCCGACCCCGGGACGCTGAAGCCGCCGCCGGTCAGATGCTCGGTCTGGCGCGCGGCGAAGGGAAGCGAGGCGAGCAGGAGCAGCACCCAGGTCGCGAGCACGAGCCAGCGGCGCCGTTCCAGAAACGCACCGAGCCTGTCCATGAGCGCCTGCATCCTCCCGGTATGTTTCTCTCCGGTAGGCCTGCAGGCAAGTGTGAATTACGTCACACGTTGCGGCGCCGGCCGTCGAGCGGCGGCGGCGACCCCAGCAGGCGGCGGAGCGGCCACGGAAGGCCAACATCGCCTCGTCGCTCCTGCACCGCCCTCAGGTCGTAGCTTCCACAGTTGCCGCACTGCGCCTGCATCGTGTGCGCGCCGCACCTGCGACATTCGCGCCTGGTTCCGGTGTCCATTCCCAAGTCCCCCCTCGGGGAGTAGGAACGCGGGCGAGCCCGGATGGTTGGCGG
>DATACN010000166.1:0-12731 GCA_036258995.1 Thermoleophilaceae bacterium
CGACGCCGTGATCGCCCACGTCATGTCCTGCGGCGTCGGCCGCGCCAGCGGGGCGACGATCGAGCACGAGATCTGGCTCGTGTTCCGCCTGCGCGACGGCCGCGTGTACCGCGAGAAGGCGTGCACCTCGCGGGCCGAGGCAATGGAGTTCGCCGGTGCCTAGGCGCGACGACCTCAAGAAGGTCCTGGTGATCGGCTCGGGGCCGATCGTGATCGGCCAGGCGGCCGAGTTCGACTACTCCGGCGCGCAGGCCTGCAAGGTACTGCTGGAGGAGGGCTATGAGGTGGTGCTCGTGAACTCGAACCCGGCCACGATCATGACCGACCCCGAGTTCGCGACCGCCACCTACGTCGAGCCGCTGCTGCCGTCGGCGATCGCCCGGGTGATCGAGCGCGAAGAGCCGGACGCGCTGCTGCCCACCCTGGGCGGCGGCACGGCGCTGAACCTGGCGCGGGCGTTGTCGGAGGACGGCACCCTCGGCCGCCACCGCGTCGAGCTGATCGGCGCCGACTACGACGCCATCCGCCGCGCCGAGGACCGCGACCTCTTCCGCGCCACGATGGAGGGCGCCGGCCTGCGCGTCCCGCGCAGCGCCGCCGTCAAGTCGATGCGTGAGGCCGAGCGGGCTCTGGCCAAGGTCGGGCTCCCGGCCATCGTCAGGCCGGGCTTCACCATGGGCGGTGAGGGCGGGGGCATCGCCCGCAGCGAGGCCGAGTTCCGCCAGGTCGTGGGGGAGGGCCTCGCGGCCAGCCCGATCGGCCAGGTGCTAGTGGAGGAGTCGGTGATCGGCTGGGGCGAGTTCGAGCTCGAGGTCATGCGCGACCGCAACGACAACGTGGTGATCGTCTGCTCGATCGAGAACGTGGACCCGATGGGGGTCCACACCGGCGACTCGGTCACGGTGGCGCCGCAGCAGACGCTCTCGGACGCCCAGTACCAGCGCCTGCGCGACCAGGCGCTGACCGTGATCCGGGCGGTCGGAGTCGAGACCGGCGGGGCCAACATCCAGTTCGCGGTCAACCCGCAGACCGACGAGATCGTCGTGATCGAGATGAACCCGCGCGTGTCGCGCAGCTCGGCACTGGCCTCGAAGGCCACGGGCTTCCCGATCGCCAAGATCGCTGCGCGGCTGGCGGTGGGCTACGCGCTCGAGGAGATCGACAACGACATCACCCGCAAGACGCCGGCGAGCTTCGAGCCCACCATCGACTACGTGGTCGTCAAATGGCCGCGCTTCGCTTTCGAGAAGTTCCCCGGAGTCGACGGCTCGCTCTCGACCTACATGCAATCGGTGGGCGAGGCCATGGCGATCGGGCGCACCTTCAAGCAGGCCTTCGTCAAGGCCATGCGCTCCCGAGAGCTCGATGTCACGCCTGAGTTCCCGGCCGACATGCTGGAGCGGCTGGAGACCCCGTCGCACGACCGCTTCGAGCTGATCTTCGAGGCCATCCGCCAGGGCGTGTCCGAGCAGGAGCTGTGCGCGCGGACGGGCATCGACCCCTGGTTCATGGCCGAGCTGGCCGAGCTGGCCCGCGGCGAGGACCCCGAGGAGGGGCTCGAGCGCTCGTTCAAGTCGGTCGACACCTGCGCGGCCGAGTTCGAGGCCGAGACGCCGTACTTCTACTCCGGCTGGGAGCGCCGGGCCGCCCACGAGGTGCGCCGCGGCGACCGCCCCAGCGTGGTGATCCTCGGGGCCGGCCCCAACCGGATCGGCCAGGGCATCGAATTCGACTACTGCTGCGTGCACGCGGCGATGACCGTGCGCGAGTCGGGCCGCGACGCGGTGATGATCAACTGCAACCCGGAAACCGTCTCCACCGACTACGACACCTCCGACCGCCTGTACTTCGAGCCGCT
Organism: Thermoleophilaceae bacterium; assembly: GCA_036258995.1. GTDB lineage: Bacteria > Actinomycetota > Thermoleophilia > Solirubrobacterales > Thermoleophilaceae > DATACN01. The sequence continues at coordinate 1,859 of DATACN010000166.1, forward strand.
GACGCTCGAGGACGTGCTCGGGGTGATCGAGCTCGAGCGGCCCGAAGGCGTGATAGTGCAGTTCGGCGGTCAGACGCCGCTCAAGCTGGCGCGGGGCCTTGCCGAGGCGGGGGTCCCGCTGCTCGGCACGCCGGTGGAGTCGATCCACCTGGCCGAGGACCGGCCCAGCTTCGGGCGCGTGCTCGACGAGCTGGGGCTCCGCAGCCCGCCCTACGCGACGGCGGCCGGCCCCGACGAGGCCCTGGCGGCAGCGGGCGGGGTCGGCTACCCGCTGCTGGTGCGCCCCAGCTACGTGCTCGGCGGACGGGCCATGGAGATCTGTTACTCGCGCGAGGCGCTGGCCGACTACCTGGGGCGGACCAACGGGGGCTCGGGCGGCACCATCTACCTCGACCGCTTCCTCGAGAACGCGATCGAGATCGACGTCGACGCGCTCAGCGACGGCGAGGACGTGCAGATCGGGGCGATCATGCAGCACGTCGAGGAGGCCGGCGTGCACTCGGGCGACTCGGCCTGCGTGATCCCGGCCATGTCGCTGGGGCCCGACATGGTGGAGCAGGTGGAGCGGGCCACCAGGGCGATCGCCCTGCGGTTGGGCGTGGTCGGCCTGATCAACATCCAGTTCGCGGTCTACGGCGACGAGGAGCTCTACGTGCTGGAGGCCAACCCGCGGGCGTCGCGAACGGTGCCGTTCGTGTCGAAGGCGGTCGGCGTGCCGCTGGCCAAGGCGGCCTGCCGGCTGATGCTCGGCGAGCCGCTGCGCGACCTGGGCCTGGACCTGCCGCGGGTGCCCCGCCACGTGTCCGTGAAGGAAGCCGTGCTTCCGTTCGACCGCTTCCCGCGCGCCGACGCGCTGCTTGGCCCGGAGATGAAGTCCACCGGCGAGGTGATGGGGGTGGCATCCGACTACCCGGCCGCATTCGGCAAGGCCCAAGCCGCGGCGGGGGCCGAGCTACCGGCCTCGGGCACCGTCTTCATCTCGGTGACCGACGGCGACAAGCCGGCCGCGACCCAGCTCGCTGCCTCGCTGCACGACCTGGGCTTCCGTGTGCTCGCGACCGGCGGCACCGCGGGAGCGATCCGGCGCATGGGGGTGCCGGTCGAGCGGATTCGAAAGCTCTCCGAGGGCTCTCCGAACGTGGTCGAGCGGATCGAGGCCGGCGAGGTCGACCTCGTGATCAACACGCCGACCGGCTCGGGGGCGCGAGCCGACGGCTACGAGATCCGCCGGGCCGCGGTCGCGCGCGGGATCCCCTGCATCACCACGATGAGCGGCGCGAGCGCCGCCCAGCGGGCCATCCGCGCCAGCCGCAGCGAGGAGCCGGGCGTGATTTCGCTCCAGGAGCTGCACGCGGCGGTCCCCGCGCTGGAGGGACGCCCGGCGGCCGTCGAGGAGCGGACCCGCTGACCACTCCTGACGCGGATCCCCTGACCGCCCGGGTGGAGCCTCGCACGCTTGCCCCGCCCGAACGCCGGGTGGCGCGGGTGACGTCGAACGAGCAGGTAGGCGCCTACCGGCTGATCACGGCCCTCGACGGCGAGGGCCCGCTCGATCCCCGGCCCGGCCAGTTCTACATGCTGGCCGCGGCCGAGCGCTGGGGCGGGGGAGGAGACGAGCGGCCTTACCTGCCGCGGGCGTTCTCTTACGCGCGCGCGAGGCGCGGCGAGCACGGTGTGGAGCTCTCGTTCCTGCTGGAGGCGATCGGCCCGGGAACGGAACGGCTTGGCTCGCTCGGCGAAGGAGAGGGGCTCGCGCTGGTGGGCCCCCTCGGGATCGGCTTCAGGCCTCCGCCTGCGGGGCGGGATCGGGTCCTGCTCGTCGGTGGGGGCATCGGTGTCGCCCCGCTGCTGTGCCTGAGCGACGAGGTGGACACGGCCTCGGTGCTGTTGGGGTTCCGCTCCGGCGCGCACGCAGAGGCGGCGGCACTGTTCCCAGACCCCGAGGTCGCGACCGACGACGGCTCGGTCGGACGGCACGCCCTGGTCACCGAGTTGCTCCGCGAGGAGTTCGAGCAGGGCGATTCGGACGCCGCCGTGTATGCCTGCGGCCCGCCGCCCATGCTCGAGGCGGTGCGGCTGCTGTGCGCGGCCCACAACGTCCCGGCGCAGCTCGCGCTCGAGTCCGGCATGGCCTGCGGCTTCGGAGCCTGCTTCGGGTGCGTGGTTCCAACGCGTGAGGGCTACCTGCGCTTGTGTGTGGAGGGCCCCGTCCTCGATGCCGACCTGCTGGACAGCGCCGTCTTCCCTGGGGCGGGGCATTGAGGCGGGGGGGCTGGGCATTGAGCAGCGCAAACGGCCGGCCCTTCGACCTCTGCGGCGTCCCCCTCCGGGGGCCGGTCCTCAACGGGTCCGGAACATTCGACGCCATCGCCGCGCGGCGGGCCTTCGGCGACGCCGTGATCGAGCGCTTTCCCTTCGACGCCTTCGTCTCGAAGACCATCACGCTCGAGCCGCGCCAGGGCAACCCGCCGCCGCGGCTGTGGGAGACGCCGGCCGGGCTGATCAACTCGATCGGCCTGCCGAACAAGGGCCTCGAGGGTTTCCTGCGCGCCGACCTGCCCGAGCTGGCCGAGTTGCCGGTGCCGCTGGTGGTCTCCGTCATGGGCTTCAGCCGCGACGAGCTGGCCATGCTGGTCGAGCGGGTCGGTGAGCGCGAGGAGGTGGCGATGATCGAGCTGAATGTGTCGTGCCCCAACGTCGAGACCGGCCTGGTGATGGGCGCCGATCCCGCCGAGACCGCCCGAGCCGTCGAGCGGGTCCGTCCGCTGTCTCCAAAGCCGCTGATCGTGAAGCTCACCCCGAACGCCGACGAGCCGGCCGCCGTCGCGGCCGCGGCCGAGCGGGCAGGAGCCGATTCGGTCTCGCTCGTGAACACCCTGAAGGGCATGGCGCTCGATCCGAGCTCCCGGCGCCCCTGGCTGGGCGGGGTCACAGGCGGGGTATCGGGGCCGGCTATCCGGGCGATCGCGCTCGAGCAGGTCCACGCCGTCGCCGGGAGGGTCAAGCTGCCCGTGATCGGCATGGGTGGGATCGCCTCCGGGCGCCACGCGGCCGATTTCCTCGCCGCCGGCGCGCGCTGCGTCGCCGTCGGCACCGAGAGCTTTCGCGATCCTGCCGCGGGCCGGCGGATCGGCGCCGAGTTGGCCGCATTGGCGGGTGCCGCGGCGCCCGTCTAGCCCCTCCGGCCGGCGGGCCGACCCATCCGGGGGACGGCCCCGATCCAAAAACCCGGAAGATGCGGGATTCCCGATCGGAGTTGCAGAGGCCGCGACAAAAAACCCTGCAAACCAGGACAAAACGCTCAACCTGTCGCAACCCGGCTCGACCTCAGGTCGAGGTCGATATGAATTCGCAAACTTTTTTCGGATCACGCCTAGACGGCGCGCCGGCCGTGTGTATTATCGCCGCCCATGCCGGCCGCCCCCAATCCGCCCGCCACGAAGCCACAGGCGGGCCTGGCCCCCGAGCGGTCGCTCACCAAGCGCATGGACGCGCTCAAGCGCGCCAACGAGATCCGCACCCGGCGGGCGCGGCTCAAGAGGGACCTGAAGGCCGGCCGCGTGAAGATCCACGGCCTCCTGCTCGACCCCCCGGAATACCTGCAAACGGCCAAGGTCTTCGACCTGCTGCTGGCCGTTCCGAAGTACGGGCGGGTGAAGGTGAACAGGATCCTGACCCACTGCCGCATCTCCCCGAGCAAGACAATCGGGGGCCTGTCCGAGCGGCAGCGCAACGAGCTCGTCTCGTACCTCCGCCGCTAGGGGGAGGGACCACATAGACAGGCCGCTCCTGGTGATCACCGGGCCCTCGGGAGTCGGCAAGGGCACGCTGATCCGCGGCTTGCTCGACCGGGTCACGGGCCTGGAGCTGTCGGTGTCGGCCACGACCCGGCCCCCACGGCCGGGCGAGGTGGACGGCCGCGACTACCACTTCCTCAGCCCGGAGGAGTTCGAGCGCCGGGTCCAGGCGGGAGACTTCGTCGAGCACGCCGTCTACGCCGGCAACCGGTACGGAACGCTGCGCACCGAGCTCGAGCGGCCGGCGAAGGCGGTCGTGCTCGAGATCGACCTGCAGGGAGCGAGGCAGGTTCGCGAGACCCTGCCCGAGGCACTGCAGGTGTTCATCGCGCCGCCGTCGCTCGAGGCGCTCGAGGCAAGGCTGCGCAGGAGGGGCTCCGACGCGCCCGAGCAGATCCGCCACCGGCTGGCCGTCGCGCCCCAGGAATTGGCTGCTCAGCAGGAGTTTTCGCGGGTGGTCGTGAACGACGACCTCGAGCGGGCCCTGGATGAGCTCGAAGAGCTTGCCGCTACCATGTACCGGCCCGAGCGATGATCAAGCCCCGTCTCGACAAGCTTCTGAACCAGGTCGACTCGCACTATGCGTGCGTCCTGGTGTCCGCCAAGCGGGCCCGCCAGATCAACTCCTACTACCACAACCTCGGCGAGGGGACCTTCGACGAGTATCCGCCGCCGATGGTCGAGACCGGCTCGAAGAACTACCTGAAGATCTCGCTCGAGGAGATCGCCGCCGGCAAGATCAAGTACCGGTACCGCTAAGGGGCCCGGCGTGGCGCGCATCCTGCTCGGCGTCTCCGGTGGGATCGCCGCGTACAAGGCTGCGGAGCTCGTGCGCATGGCGACCGCGGCAGGCCACTCCGTGCGGGTTGTGCAGACGCCCAACAGCCTCAACTTCGTCGGGACGGCCACCTTCGAGGCGATCACCGGGGCGCCGGTGCTGGTCGACGAGTTCGAGCGTGATCCCGCGCGCGGCGCCTTCCCCGGCGAGCCGGCGCCGGACCACGACCCGATCTCCCACCTCGAGCTGGTGCGCCGCTGCGAGGTGCTCTGCCTGGCGCCCGCCTCGGCCAACACCATCGCCAAGCTCGCCACCGGACTGGCCGACAACCTGCTGACCAGCGCGGCGCTGGCCGCCGACGGCCCACTGGTGATCGCTCCGGCGATGAACGACCGGATGTTCGAGCACCCGGCCACGAGCGAGAACCTCGAGACCCTGCGTCGCCGCGGCGCCGTGATCGTGCCGCCCGGCCGGGGCCGGCTGGCGTCGAAGGGCGAGTGGGGGGTGGGGCGCCTGGCCGAGCCGGCCGAGATCCTGGCGGCGGTCGAGGAGGCGCTCGCGGCCGCTCCCCGCGACTTCGCCCCTCGCTCGCTGGACGGTCTCAGCGTGCTCGTCACCGCCGGCGGAACGCGGGAGCCGATCGATTCGGTCCGCTACGTCGGGAACCGGTCGTCGGGCCGGATGGGCCTGGCGCTGGCCGAGGAGGCGGCGCGCCGCGGCGCAGAGGTCACGCTCGTGGCCGCCAACGTGTCGCTGCCGAAGCCGGAGGTGGTGAACGTCGTGGATGTCGAGACCGCGGCCGAGTTGCTCCAGGCCTGCCGGGATGCCTTCCGGGCCACCGATGTGCTGCTGATGGCTGCGGCCGTCTCCGACTTCCGCCCCCGCTCGAGCGAGGCGGCCAAGATCTCGAAGGCGGGCCGCGACGGGCTCGAGCTCGACCTCGAGCCGACCGAGGACGTGCTGGCCGCCCTGTCGGCCGACCGCCGGCGGGATCAGACGCTCGTGGGCTTCGCCGCCGAGCACGGCGAGGGGGGCGCCGAGCGCGCCCGCGAGAAGCTCGAGCGCAAGGGGCTCGACATGGTCGTGCTGAACGACATCTCGCGCGGCGACATCGGCTTCGACGCCGACCACAACGAGGTCACGCTGCTCAGCGCCGGGGAGGAGCGAGCCGTGCCGCGCGGCCCCAAGAGCGCCGTGGCTGCAGCGGTGCTCGATCAGGTGGAAAGCCTCCGGGCACGGGGTACTGTTGAGGCAGCGGATGAGCGATAGCGCGTACGACCTCTTCAGGAAGGGCAGCGAGCTACTCGAGCGCGGAGACTTCATGGCCGCGGCCATCCCGCTGGAGCGCGCCCGCGACCTCGAGCCGGACAAGTCGTCGATCAGGGAGGCCCTCGGCCGGGCCTACTTCCGCTCGTCGCGCTTCGAGAAGGCGGCGGAGGAGTTCGCCAAGGTCGTGGAGCGCCATCCGGTCAACGACTACGCCCACTTCTGCCTCGGGCGCTCGCTCGAGAACACCGGCCGCCGCAAGGAGGCCCGCCGCCACGCCGCGCTCGCGGCGAACATGCGGCCCGACCGGGCCGACTACCAGGCCTTCCGGAACCGCCTCCAGGCCGCCTAGCCCGAAGCGCGTGTGGCGCCAGCTGCGGGCCATCGTGCCGGGGATGGTGGTGGTGGTCGTGCCCGCGGCAATCCTGCTGCTGGTCGAGCGGCCGAACGTGGGGTGGGGCCTCGAGTGGCCCCTCGCGCCGCTCTCGGTGCTGCTCGGCGCCGCCCTGTTCGCCGTCGGCCTGAGCCTCTTCGCGCGCACCGTGACCCTGTTCGCCCGCGTCGGCGAGGGAACGCTGGCGCCGTGGGACCCACCGAAGCGGTTCGTCGCCGAAGGGCCCTACGGCTCGTGGGCCGCTTCGGCCGCGAGTACGAGGACTACATGCGGCGCGTGCCGCGCTGGCTGCCTCGCTAGCCGCCGCGGGCGCGGACCGCGTAGTCGCGCGCCGCCTTCGCCGCCTCCACCACCAGGCCCAGCAGGCGGTCGACGCCCGTCTCGTCGACGGCGCTGACCGGCAGGTCGCCGTGCACCCAGATGTCGCGCGAGCGGGTGCAGCCGTAGCGGACGAAGCGCGTCTGGCGGTTCCACCACAGCAGCATCCAGGCGTCGAGGTCGCCGGCGCCGTGGAGCGCCACGGCCTGGGCGCGGAGGATGCCGCCGGCCAGCCTCAGCCCCACGTCGAGCGGCCAGCCACCGGCCGACTCGGCGGGGACCGTGATGCCCCACTCGGCGTGCGCCAGCCGGCGGCCGCCGCCGGGCAGCCCGCTCACGTAGGCATCGACCACGTCCACGGCGGCCATTCGGTCAGAGTACGTCGCCGGTGAGAGCGCTGGTCCAGCGGGTGAGCGAGGCGGCGGTCGAGGTGCACGGCGAGCGGGTGGCCGCGATCGGCCCCGGGCTGCTGGTGCTGCTCGGCGTCCGGCGCGGCGACGGGACCGCCGAGGCCGACAAGCTCGCCGCGAAGCTGGCGGCGCTGCGGATCTTCGAGGACTCCGACGGGCGGATGAACCTGAACGTCTCGCAAGCCGGTGGCGAGGTGCTGTGCGTCAGTCAGTTCACCCTCTACGGCGACTGCCGCAAGGGCAACCGGCCGAGCTTCGTGGAGGCCGCGCCGCCCGAGGAAGCCGAGCCTCTGTACGAGCGGGTGCGCGACGCGCTCGGCGCCCAGGGCGGGAGCTTCGGGGCGCGGATGGCCGTGTCCCTCGTCAACGACGGCCCGGTGACTGTGATGGTCGAAGCCGAGGGCCCCGGGTAGGCTGCCGGACATGAACGACGTGCAGCGCGCCGTTCTGCGAGCCGTCTGCGACACGGTCGTGCCGTCGCTCGAGCGCGACGACGACCCCGACGGCTTCTGGGCCCGCAGCGCCTCCGACGTCGGAGTACCGGAGGCGCTCGAGCAGGTGATCGAGGAGGCCATGCCCCCCGAGCAGCGCGACGGCATCCTCGAGCTGCTCGGTGCGCTGGCCCAGCTGGGGTTCCTCGGCGCCTCGCGCCGCTCGCGCGAGCAGCACCTCCGCAACCTGCTCATGCTCGGCATGGACGCGGCCGCGGGTGGGGCCGCGCTGACGGCGCTGGTGCTGTTCCTCACCTACGGCGCGCCAGATCCCCGGACCGGGCAGAACCCGTTCTGGAAGACGCTCGGCTATCCGGGCCCGGTCTCGCCGGCGCCCCAGGCCGAGCGAGTGCTCCAGCCGCTCGTACCCGACGGCGACGAGCTGAGGCTCGAAGCCGACGTCTGCGTAGTGGGCTCCGGCGCGGGCGGAGGCGTGATCGCCGGCGAGCTGGCCACGCGAGGCCTGAAGGTGGTGGTGCTGGAGGCCGGCGGCTATTTCGACGAGACCGACTTCAACCAGCTCGAGCTACCGGCCTACCAGAACATGTACTGGCGCGGCGGCCCCCAGCCGAGCGCCGACCGAAACATCACGCTCATGGCGGGGGCGGCGGTGGGCGGCGGCACCACGATCAACTGGACCAACTCCCTGCGCACGACCCCGTGGGTGCGCGAGCAGTGGGCGCGAGAGCACGGGCTCGAGGGAGTCGACGGCCCCGAGTACGACGCGCACCTCGACGCGGTGCTCGCCCGGGTCAAGGCCAACGACGACTGCTCGCAGCTGAACGGCACGCAGATCCGGATGCGGGAGGGCGCGAAGGAGCTCGGCTGGGCGTTCCATCACACCGTGCGCAACGTCGACCCCGAGCATTACAACCCCGACACGGCGGGCTACATCGGGTTCGGGGACCGGTCCGGCGCCAAGCAGAGCACCGCCAAGACCTACCTGGCCGACGCGGCCGAGCACGGCGCCGACCTGGTGGCGCGCTGCGCGGCGCAGCGGATCCTCGTCGAGGGCGGGCGGGCGGCCGGCGTGGAGGCGATCTACGCCGATCCGGAGACTGGCCGCACGGCGCGGGTCACCGTGCGGGCTTCGCGGGTGGTGGTCGCTTGCGGCTCCCTCGAGTCGCCGGCGCTGCTTCTGCGCTCGGGCATCGGGGGGCCGGCGGTCGGTCACAACCTGCACATCCATCCCACCAACGCCGTCTTCGCCTACTACGAGGAGGACCAGCGTGGCTGGTGGGGAGCGCCGCAGGCCTGCGTGATCGACGAGTTCGCCGCAGTCGAGGACGGTTACGGCTTCCTGATCGAGAGCGCCCAGTACACGACCGGCCTGGGGGCCTCGTCGCTGCCGTTCGCGACGGCCGAGCAGCACAAGGAGCTCATGTCCCGCTACCGCTACGGGGCCACCTTCATCGGGCTGGTGCGCGACCGCGGCGGCGGCCGCGTGACCATCGACGAGCAGGGCCAGCCCCTCGTCTGGTACTCGCTCGAGGACGAACTCGACGTGCGCAACACCCACCGCTCTCTGGACGCCCAGATCCGCCTGCACCACGCCGCGGGCGCTCAGGAGATCGCGGCGCTCGGGATGGTCGCCGCGAGCTGGCGGGCCGGCGAAGACCTCGACGCCTTCGTCGCGCGCTGCCGGCGGATGCCGCTGCGCGCCGGCGGGCTCAAGCTGTTCACGGCCCACCAGATGGGCACCTGCCGGATGGGCGGCGACCCGCAGACCAGCGTGGCGAATCCCCACGGCGAGCTGCACGACACGCCAGGGGTGTGGATCGGCGACGGAAGCGCCTTCCCCACCAGCTCCGGCACGAACCCGATGATCACGATCATGGCGCTGGCTCGGCGCACGGCCGAGGCGATCCAGGCCTCTGAGCCGTCCCGCGCTACGGTGATGGCCGGCTGATGGCGGTTGCTACCGAAACCCTGGTGAGGGACAAGCTGTTCGTCGGCGGCGAGTGGGTCGACCCCGCCGGCGACGACTCCATCGACGTGTTCAACCCGACTACCGAGGAGGTCATCGGCCGCATCCCGCGCGGGACGCCGGAGGACGTGGACCGGGCGGCGAAGGCCGCGCGCGCCGCGTTCGCCGGCTGGTCCCAGACCACCCCCGGCGAGCGAGCGCCGTTGCTCGGGGCCATCGGAGCGGCGCTGGCGGAGCGCGGCGACGAGATCGCGGCGCTCGTGGCCACAGAGCTCGGCATGCCGATCCGCCAGGCCCGAGCCATCCAGGCCGGGCTGCCGACGATGACCTTCGCCTCCCAGCCCGAGCTCATGGAGCACGTGCAGTGGGAGATCGAGATCGGCAACTCGCTGATCGTGCGCGAGCCGGTCGGCGTGGTGGGCGCGATCACCCCGTGGAACTATCCCCTGCATCAGATCGCGCTGAAAGTCGCGCCGGCGCTTGCCGCCGGCTGCACCGTGGTCCTGAAGCCGAGCGAGGTCGTCCCGCTGAACGCCTTCGTGCTCGCTGAGATCATCGAGGCGGCGGGCGTCCCCGGCGGGGTGTTCAACCTCGTCACCGGCACGGGCCCCGAGGTCGGGGAAGCGATCGTGCGCCACCCCGAGGTCGACATGGTCTCGTTCACCGGCTCGCCCCAGGCGGGCAGCCGCGTGTCGGAGCTGGCCGCCGAGCACGTCAAGCCGGTCGTGCTCGAGCTGGGCGGCAAGTCGCCCAACGTGATCCTCGACGACGCCGACTTCGAGAAGGCCGTGTCCGACGGCGTGGCCAAGTGCTTCCTCAACTCCGGCCAGACCTGCAGCGCGCTGACCCGGATGATCGTGCCGCGCGAGCGCCTCGAGGAGGCCGAGCAGCTCGCTGCGGCGAAGGCCGCCAAGTACTCGCTCGGCGATCCGCTCGAGGACAGCACCCGGCTGGGGCCGCTCGTCTCGGACACGCAGCTCGAGCGCGTGCGCGGCTACATCGAGAAGGGCCTGTCCGAGGGTGCCCGCCTCGTGACCGGCGGCGCCGAGGCACCCGAGGAGCCCGGCAAGGGCTACTTCGTCAAGCCCACGGTCTTCAGCGACGTCAAGCCGGAGATGACGATCGCCCAGGAGGAGATCTTCGGCCCGGTGCTGGCGATCATGCCCTACGACGACGAGGACGACGCCGTCCGCATCGCCAACGACTCCGACTACGGCCTGGCGGCCGGCGTCTGGTCGGGCGACGAGGAGCACGCCAAGCAGGTGGCCCGCCGCATCCGCGCCGGCCAGATCGAGATCAACGGGGCGACCTTCAACCCGATGGCCCCGTTTGGCGGCTTCAAGCGATCGGGCCACGGCCGCGAAGGCGGCCCCTTCGGCATCGAAGAGTTCCTCACCGCCAAGTCGCTGCAGCTGTAGCCGCGGCCACCAAGTGCTAAGTTCTCCCTAGAACTTTCAGGCTGTTTCGCGGCCTCCGGGCCGCGTCTGAAGGT
>DATACN010000167.1:0-5346 GCA_036258995.1 Thermoleophilaceae bacterium
GTCCCGTCCGGCTCGCGCTCGCCCGCACGGGCGCCGCGGTCCGGCCGGTCGAGCCGATCGGCGTGCTCGCTGTGAGGGCCCGCTCCGTGGCCGCGGTTGCCCGCCTGCTGTCGGGTGACCCGCGTGTCGCGTACGTGGAGCGCGATCCCGCGCTGACCGCGGCCGATGTCTTTGACGTAGTCGACCCGGCGACGGCGATTCCCTTCACCTGGGCCTACGACGAGGTGCGCGCGGGAGCGGCGCTGGCCGCCGCGGGAGGCGGCTCGAGTCATGCCGTGGCCGTGATCGACACGGGCATCGACGAGGGCCACCCCGACCTGGCGGGGCGGATCGACGCCGGCTTCGACACGGCCTCCGGGAGCTCGGTCGTGACGGACCTGGTCGGCCACGGCACCTTCGTCTCCGGTCTGATCTCGGCGGTCGACGGCAACGGCCTGGGTGGCCGCGGCGTAGCGGGCAACACGAAGATCGTGCCCGTCCGCGCCTCGCTCGACAGGCGCTTCAGCCTCGGCGACGTGCTGGAGGGGATGGACTACGTGATCCGCAGCGGTGCGGACGTCGTCAACCTCAGCGTCGCGGGGCCCGGTTTCACGCGAAGCCAGGGGCGCAGCCTGGCCCTGGCGTTCCTCAACGACGTACTCCCGGTCGCGGCCTCCGGCAACTCCGGCATGGAGGAGAGCACGCTCGAGTTCCCGGCCGCCGCCCTCGGCGGCTACCGCGGCGGTGACGGCATCGGGCTGTCGGTGGCGGCGACCCGGCCCGACGGCCGGCCGGCCGAGTTCTCCACCCACAACGACTTCGTCAGCGTGGCGGCGCCGGGCGCCGACCAGAAAGGCTGCGCGGAAGGGGTCTTCTCCACCATTCCGCGGGTCGCCTTCGGCACCCTCTGGGACGACGCGGATTCCTGCTCGCGCATCTTCTCCGAGGTCGCCGGCCGCTGGGCCTACGGCGAGGGCACGAGCTTCTCGGCCCCACTGGCCGCAGGCATCGCCGCGCTGGTGTGGCAGGTCGAGCCCGAGCTGGCGTCGGAGCAGGTCGCCGACGTGCTTGTGCGCTCCGCGCGCCAGACGCTGCCGGGCCCGCGCTGGAACGAGTTCACGGGGTCGGGCACCGTCGACGGCAGGGCCGCGACGGCTCTGGCGCGGATCTACGACACGCGCCCGCCCCCGGCCCGCGGCCGGGCGCGGCGCCGGGGCCGGCGCAGCATCGCGGTCACCATGCGGCGCGTCCGCGACCGCAGCGAGCGCGGCCACGAGCGCGCGGGGAACGTCAACTACGCCGTGCTGGTGTCCCGCGACGGCGGCCGCAGCTACGAGCTGGCGGCACGTCCCCGCACCGGCCCGTTCACCCAGGTGCTCCCGCTGCGCGGCCCCCGCAGGCATCTCTTCGCCGCGAGCGTCTGCGACGGCAACGGCAACTGCTCGAGCCGCCGGCTGGGCAGCTTCCGCGCACGTTGAGCATCAGTCCGGCTCGGAAGCCCATCAGCGCGAGCGAGGACACCGCGACCGGAGCCAGCCGTCGCCCGTAGTCCGTATCCCGCTCAGTGCGCGTGCACCGGATCCATACCGGCCAGCCGCTCGGGCGGCTCCCGCACGGCCAGGAGCGCGGTCAGGCCGGTGGTTATCGGCACCGCCGCGATCAGGCCGATCGAGCCGACCAGCGTGGCCACGATCTCCTTCGCGATCAGCTCCAGGTTCACGACTTCGAAGAAGGGCAGGGTTCCGGAGCTGAAGATCAAGAGCAGCGGCAGCGAAGCGCCCACATAGGCGAGCACCAGCGTGTTGACCGTGGCGCTCACGTGGTCGCGGCCCACCCGCATCGCCAGGCCCGACAGCGCGCGGAACCCGAGCGTCGGGTTGGCGGTCCGAAGCGCCAGGACGGTCGACGACTGGCTGACCGTGACGTCATCGAGCACGCCCAGGGCGCCGATCACGATCCCGGCCAGCAGCAGGCCCTCGAGCGAGACCCCCGTCCCGGTCTGGACGATGAACGCCTCCTCACTCGACAGGCCGGTCAGGTTGGTCATCTCCCCGAACGCCAAGGCCAGCAGGACCGTCAGCGCCAGGCTCACAGCGGTGCCCAGCATTGCGGCCAGGCTCTTCGGGCCTGTCCCGTGGGCGAGAGCGATCGTGACCAACATGATCGCCAGCGAGCCCACGAGGGCAACCACAAGCGGGGACTTGCCATCGAGGATCGCCGGCACGACGAATACCAACACGATCGCCAGGCTGGCCCCGAGGCCGGCAAGCGACAGGGCCCCGCGCAGACGGCCGAACACCAGCACGAGCACGGCGAAGACGATCGCCAGGAGCAGCATCGGCGAGCGGCGCTCGAAGTCAGTGAGCGTGTAGCCCACCCCCGGAGTCGTGCCGGCCTCGCCGGCCGGAACCACTCCCTCGGCGACCCTCACCTGGTCGCCGACCTCGAGCTCGGGGTCGAGGCCCCCGCTTCCCAGCCGGAGCACGAACCGCTCTCCGTCGTCCGGCCCGCTCTTGAGCCGCACCGCCACGTTGCGGCAGCGGTCGGTGCGGACCGCCTGGCAACGGTACTCCTCGATGCGCTCCACCTCGGCCCGCTCGCTGTGCACCAGCAAGCCTTCGCTGAGCTGCGGGTCCGCGTCGCCGGGCCAGAGCACGGCCATGGCGACAGCGGTGCAGACGGCGAGAGCCACGGCGGCAACCCGGAAAGGGCTGACGAGAGAGCGAGCCGGCGTCACGGGCGGCACCGCTCGCCGCTCAGGCCGGCGACGATCGCCTCGGTGTTCGTACGCAGCGAGCCCAGGTAGGAGCCGTCCGGGCCAACGGTGTCCGCGTACAGGATGCCTCCCACCTCGGCGCCCGACTCGCGCGCGATGGCCCGCTCCAGCCTCGAGCTCAGCGCGCTCTCGGGGAAGATCGTCCTGACCCGCTCGCGCTCGATCTGGTCCACCAGCCGCTCCACCTCGCGCGCGGAGGGCTGGGCGCGGCTGGAGCGCGAGGGGATCAGCGCTCCGATCACGTCCAGTCCGTACCGCCGCGCGTAGTAGCCGAGGGCGTCGTGCGTCGTCACCAGCTTCCTTCCGGGGCGCGGGATTCGCCCGACGCAGGCGGCAATCGAGCGGTCGAGCCTCCGCAGGCGATCCGAGTAGTGGCGCGAGCGCCCGGCGTACCCAGCGCGCCCCCGGGGGTCCTCCGCCGCGAGCGCCCGCTCGATCGCACCTGCTGCCGCTATCCCGTTGCGCGGATCCTGCCACCAATGGGGGTCGCCTTCGATCCGCTGGGGAACCGAGTCCATGAGCGTCACAACGCGTGGGTCGCCTCCCGCGCTGTCCAGCACGTCGCCCAGCCAGTCGTCGATCTCGCCGCCCGAGCGGACCACGAGGTCGGCCCGGGACAGCCCGCGTACGTCGCTCGGCCGCGGCTCGTAGCCGTGCGGGTCGGCGCCGCGGGGGAGCAGTTCGTGAACCTCGGCTCGGTCACCCGCCACCTGGCGAGCCATGTCTGCCACGACCGGAGTGGTGGCCACCACCTCGACCTTCCCTCCCTGGCCGCCGCTTCCTCCATCGCCGCAGCCGGCAGCTATCACGACGGCGAGGAACCCGAGCGCGGCGAGCAGGCGCATCGCCGAGCCACCCTAACTGAAAACGATTCTCAGTTTCGGGCAGTCCTACAGGTAGCCCATCGGGTCCACGGGCGACCCGCCCACGCGGACCTCGAAGTGCAGGTGGTCGCCGAAGCAGTGCCCCGTGCAGCCTACGTAGCCGATCACCTGCCCCTGGCTCACGGCGCCGCCGTTCGAGGTGGAGAAGCTCGACTGGTGGGCGTAGCAGGTGGAGAGGCTTCCGGTGTGCTGGATGCAGGTGTAGTTGCCGTAGCCGCCCACCCAGCCCATCAGGACCACGCGGCCGGAGTCCGCGGCACGGATGGCCGTTCCGGCCGGCACCGCGATGTCGATTCCGGCGTGCAGACGCCCCCAGCGCATGCCGAACGGCGACACCATCGCGCCGTTCACCGGCCAGATCAGCTGTCCGGAGCCGTGCTTGACCGGGCCGAGCTGGGCCCCCGCCAGCGCGTTCTGGACCCGGGCCTGCTCGGCCTCGAGCGCCCTCAGGTCGCCCTCGAGTGCCACACGGCTGTCGTGCACGCGGTCGAGCATCGCGGCACGGTCGTTGCGCGCCCCGCGCAGGCTGGCACGCGAGCCGACTAGCTGATTGCGCGCGACCGCGATCTCGTCGCGGCGCTGCATGATCGCCATCGCCACTTCCTCGACCCGCTGCTCGAGCTCTGCCAGGCGCCTCTCCTGGATCTTCGCCTGGTCGCGCAGGCGGCGCACGCGGTCGGTGATCTCGCGGTCCTGGTCGGAGATGCGGTCGAGGAACTCGGCACGCTCGAGCAGGTCGGCGAAGCCGTCGGCCTCGAGCACCACCGTGAGCGCGTCGGGCGTGTCGGCCTTGTAGATCTCGACCAGCCGATTGGCGAGCACGCGGCGGGCGGTGCGCAGCTGGCGGCGCAGCCGCTCGAGGCGGTCGCGGGCCTTCTCGAGCTCGTCGCGCACCTTGTCCAGCTCCTCGCGCTTGCGGTCGAGCTCGGACTGCACGCGCGACAGCCGGGCCTCGGTGGCGCTGATCTCGCCCTGGAGGCTCTCGATGCGAGTGTTGTAGGCGCTGATCTTGGTGGTCAGGACGCCCTCGCGGTGCTTGACCTTGGCGATCTCCGACCGCTTCTGCTCGATCCGCTGTGACAGCGGAGCCGACAGCCCCGGCAGGGGCAGCAGGAGGTAGGCCGCAAGGCCAAGGCTTATGGTGACCCAGAAGCTCCTTCGCATGAGGGTCCCGCCGCCCCCCGTTTACCCCCGTTATGCAGGGGTTTTCGGCGCACGGGACGGCCGGAACCTAGCAGAGGCCGTCGGGCCGTGAGGCGCCGATCCTCCACCTGCAAGCCGCCCTGCATCCGTCGCTAGAGTTCCTTCCATGGCTCGCCAGCGTGCAGTTTTCCCCCGCGATTGGGGCCTCCAGACCAGGATGCTGGTGACCATGTTCCTGCTCGGCCTGCTGTACGTCGGGTTCGTCGCCGCGCTCGCCTCGGCGGGCGCCGGCGTGGTGACGATGGTCGTCGTCATCGGGCTGCTGACGCTGGCCCAGCTGTTCCTCTCGGACAAGCTCGGGCTAGCGGCCATGGGCGCCAAGGAGGTCTCGCCCGAGGAGGCGCCGGGCCTGCACGCGATGATCGAGCGCCTCTGCATCCAGGCCGACCTGCCCAAGCCGAAGGTCGCGGTGGCCGACATGGACATCCCCAACGCATTCGCGATGGGCCGCTCGCAGAAGAGCGCCACCGTCTGCGCGACCACCGGCATCATGCGAGCGCTCTC
>DATACN010000168.1:0-2904 GCA_036258995.1 Thermoleophilaceae bacterium
GCTCTAGCAGGACCTCGACAAGCTCCAGCCGGCCCGGCGTAGGGGAGTACCCTGCGCCGTATGAGAGTCATCGACTGCAACTGCGGCGAGACGCTGCAGGCGGCTAACGACGACGATCTCGCGGGCCGCGTGCGCGAGCACGTGGAGCAGGCTCACCCGGACATGCAGCTCGACGAGCAGCAGGCCCGGCAGATGGTGGCCGACCAGGCCTACGAGGCGAGCGACAGCTAGGCACCCTCTTCGAGCGGGCGGCCCAGGCGGCCCCATTGGGCCACGCCGCCGTTCACCACATGGATCACGTCCTCGGCGCCGTGCGCCTTGAGCAGGCTGGCGGCAGTGGCGCTGCGCACGCCCGAGCTGCAGATGGCTGCGATCGGACGCCCCGCTTCCAGCTCGCCCGGCAGCCCGTGCAGGTCGTGGTAGGGCACGTGTACGGAGCCGGGAATATGGCCCTGCTTCCACTCGCCTTCTTCGCGCACGTCGAGGATCTGTAGCGAGGAATCGCCATCGGCCCGCTCGGCCAGCTCCGGCACGGTCATGCGCGCCACGCCGTCGACCTCGCGGCGTTCGGTGCGCCAGCTCGTCATCCCGCCCGCGAGGAAGCCCGCGAGCTTTCGGATGCCGACAGCCGTGGCCAGCCTCGCCGCGTCCCGGCCATCGGCGTCGTCGCGACCGGCGAAGACGATCTCCTGCTCGCGGTCCGCGATCCAAGACAGCTTGGTGCCGAACCCGGCGTGCAGCATCGTGATGCAGACGGCACCGGGGATGTGCGCCTCGTCGAACTGCAGGTCGGTGCGCACGTCGACGATCAGCGCGCCCGCGGCCCGGCGCTGCTCGACCTGCCGGGGGGTGAGCGGGCCGACCTCGACTCCCGCCGTCAGCAGCGGGCCGCGGTTCAGGTCGACCACGGCCTGGAAGTTCGGCGGCTGGGGGCCGAGGCCGGCCAGCAGCCGCTCGACGAAGGACTCCTCGTCCGCGAGCTGCAGCAGCTCGCTGTAGCGGCGCTCGAAGCCGATCGTGGAGGAGGTCTTCATGTCCATCGCCGGCCCGCCGCAGAGCGAGCCCCCGAGGTGGCCCGGCCACACCTCGGTCTCCGGCGCGAGCGCCAGCAGGCGATCGTGCACGCTTCGGAAGATGTCGCGGGCGCCCTCCGCCTTCTCGATCGCGAGGTCAGGCCGCGCGACGTCGCCGACGAACAGCGTGTCGCCCGTCAGCACCGCCCACGCCTCGTCGCCGCGTGCGGTGTCGGTCAGGGCGAACGCCGTGTGCTCGGGCCGGTGGCCCGGTGTGTGGATCGCGCGGACCCTGACCGCGCCGAGCTCCAGCTCCCAGCCGTCGTCGAAGGGCTCGTGTTCGTAGTCGGCCCCGGCCTCGCTGTGGACGTGGATCGTCGCGCCGGTCGCGGCCGCCAGGCGGCCGTGGCCGGAGACGTGGTCGGCGTGGTTGTGAGTCTCGAGTACGTGGTCGACGTGCAGGTCCAGGTAGCGGGCCAGCTCCAGGTACTCGTCGATCTCGAACCGGGGATCGACGACCGCGGCGACCCCGCTGTCGCCGACAAGGTAGGAGGCGCAGCCGAGGTCGTCGTGGGTGATCTGGCGGAAGATCACCGTGGGGTCACCGGCCTACCCGCTCGCGTGGCACGCGGGGCATTCGCCCCGCAGGGTCACGTCGTGGCGGCCGACGGCGTAGTCGACGCGGCTCGACAGCCGCTCGATGGCGCGCTCGAGCGCCGGGTCCTCGAAGGCGCTGACTTCGCCGCAGCGGTCGCAGACGAGGTGGTGATGGTGCTCGCCGCCGGGCTGGACCGGCTCATAGTGGGCCGCGCCCTCGCCGACTTCGAAGCGCTGCACCAGGCGCAGGCGCTCGAGCAGGTCGAGTGCCCGGTAGATGCTCGCCAGACCGACCGCCTGGCCGCGGCGGGCGAGCAGGTCCGAGATGTCGCGCGCGGTGACCGAGCAGCCGAGCTCGGCGACCGCCTCGACCACCGCCTCCCGCGGGCTGCTCGACCGGTAGCCGGCGCTCTCCAGCGCCTGCCGCGCGTGCCCGGACCACTGGACCACGGCCGCTTCCACAGGCCAAGCATAGGTGCCCCTGGGAGCCCCGTGTGAGCGGGGCCGCCGCCCCACCCGCCGGCTCAGCGGCGGCGGCGGCGTACCTCCTCGCAGCCGCGCAGCCGGTCTGACCGGTCGGCGCGGACCCGGTCATGCCCGCGGCCGCAGAAGACCGTGTCGGAGTCGTCGTCGGCCGACCTGATCGTGTCGTTTCCGCGGCCCGAGTCGACGCGGTCGCTTCCGCCGCCCGGGAGGATCACGTCGTCGCCGTTGTCGCCGAGCAACCTGTCGTCCTCGGGGCCGCCGGACAGCCGGTCGTCGCCGGCGCCGCCGCCGATCTGGTCGTCGCCGGTGCCGCCCGACAGGGAGTCGTCTTCCCACTCGCCGACGAGCAGGTCGTCGTCGTTGCCGCCGGAGAGCTGGTCGTCGCCGCCGAGCGACGGCGGGATTGGGGCATCCAGGCTGAGGGCGAACGCGCAGTCGTCGCCGAAGAGAGCGTCGTTTCCGTCCATGCCGGCGAACTCGTCGTCACCGGCGAGCCCGCAGAACACATCCACGTCCGGCGTGCCGACGACTGCGGCGTCGTTGACGAAGATCGTCTGGGCTGAGGCGGGGGGCGCGAGGGCCAGAGTCGCCGCGACCGCGACGGCCACGAGGCTCGGGGCGGGGCGCATCGGCTCCGCACCCTAGCCGACCGCGGCCGGCTCGCGGTGCGGGGGGTTTGGGCGGGAGGCGCTCCCGGCTAGGCCGGGACCTCCTCCTCGGACTTGATCCGCTCGGACGACTCGCGGGCGGCCTCGGCCTGCGCGAGCTGGCGGTTCACGTGGTCCCAGTCGACGTTGCGGAAGAACGC
>DATACN010000169.1:0-4780 GCA_036258995.1 Thermoleophilaceae bacterium
CGTGGAGCGGCCGTGTCCGCCGCCTCGGCCGGCGGCCCGACCATCGCCACCGCCGGCCTTGCCACCGCAGTCGGATTCCTGGTCCTGCTGACCTCGCCGGTCCCGATGGTCCGCGGCTTCGGGGGTCTTCTGGTCGTGGGCATCGTGTTCGCGCTGGCCTGCGCGATCACGGCGGGCTTCGCCGCCCTCACGCGCTTCGGCGAGGGGAGGAGTGGCGTGCCTCGGACGGGGCCGAGGTTCGAGCGCCTCCGTCAGCGGCGCGCCGCGATCGCCGCCCACCCGCGAGTGGAGTCGGCCCGAGAAACCATCGCCGACCGGGCCTGGCGGGCGCTCGGCTACGCCCTCAACCAGCCGCGGCGGGTGCTGGCGATAGGCCTCGCCGTGGCGATCCTCGGCCTCGCTCTCGACACGCAGAGCGACGTGGTCTCCGACGTGCGGGAGCTCGTTCCCCAGGACCTCCAGGCGCTCAAGGACGTGAACGAGCTCCAGGAGGAAACGGGCGTCTCGGGCGAGATCGACGTGACCATCCGGGCCGAGGACATCACGCGCCCCGAGGTGGTGTCCTGGATGACGCGCTTCCAGGACAGGGTCCTGAAGGAGCACGGCTATGAGTCCGGCGAGCGCTGTGCGCAGGAGAGGGATCCGCCGGAGCTGTGCCCGGCCCTCTCGCTGCCTGACATATTCAGCTCGCTCGCGGGGGCGACCGAGCAGCGCCAGGTCAGGGCCCTGCTCGACGCGGTGCCGCCCTACTTCTCCCAGGGCGTCGTCTCGTCGGACCGCACGACGGCGAACCTCGCCTTCGGCATCCGCCTGATGCCGCTCGACCGCCAGAAGGAGGTCGTCGACGACATCAAGGAGCGGCTCAACCCGCCGGAGGGCGTGACCGCGTCGGTGGTGGGCCTGCCGGTGCTGGCCGCCGAGGCCAACGGGGCGCTCTCATCGCCGGTACGCAGGGCCCTGACCCTGCTCGCCGCGCTCGCGGGCGTGTTCCTGGTGCTGCTTGCGGTCAGGCGCTCGTCACGCGCGGCCGCGGTCCCGCTGATCCCAATCGCCCTGGCGAGCGGCTGGTCGGCCGGCCTGCTGTTCCTGCTGGGCCTGCTGCCGGGCCCGTTCGAGGTCGACCTGAACCCGATGTCGGTAACGCTCGGCGCGCTGGTGATCGCGATTTCGACCGAGTTCAGCGTGCTGCTGTCGTCGCGCTACCGCCAGGAGCGTGAAAAGGGGGCCGGCCCCGCCCGGGCGATCGAGCTGACCTACGCCTCGACCGGCGCGGCGGTCCTGGCGTCGGGAGCAACCGCCATCGCGGGGTTCGCAGCGCTGATCGCCTCCGACATCAAGATGCTGCGCGACTTCGGCATCCTCACCGTCGTGGACCTGACGGTCTCCCTGCTCGGCGTGATGCTGGTGCTGCCGGCGGCGCTGATCTGGGCCGAGCAGCACGGGCCGTTCACGGTCCGTGACCTCGATCCGCGGCCCTGGCTGCGCGAGCTGTGGGACGCCCGCCCCCGGCGCCCCCAGCCCGACCCGCGTTGAACGACGACCGCTTCGAGGATCTCGGCCGCCGCGAGGAGGAAGGCGCTGAGCGGCGCGAATCTATCGGCGACCGGCTCGCCGAGCGCGACCGCACCCATCCGGAGCAGACCGAAGGCCCGCCAGAGGTCCCGCGTCCGGCAAACAAGTACGCCTGGGTGGTCGGAATCGCGATGCTGATGGGGCTCGGCGTCCTGCTGTTCGCCAACACGCTGCCCAACACCGGCGAGGGCCTCGAGGGCCCGGTGACCGGCCAGCGCATGCCGGCCTTCGCGGCGCCTTCGGTGAGCGGCGACCTGGAGGGGGAGGCGAACGTGTGCCAGCGCCGGCAGTGCCCCAAGAACGCCGGGCCGATCCCCGCGTGCGAAGTCAAGGGCGACGAGATCGTGAACGTCTGCGAGCTGCGTGAGCGGCCGCTCGTGCTGACGTTCATCTTCGACCGGGGCGCCGACTGCTACCCCCAGGTCGATCGCACCGAGCGAGTCAAGGAGCGGCTGCGCGGGGTGGCCTTCGCCTCCGTGTTCTTCAGCCGCAAGGACCGCTCGGAGTTGAAGCGGCTGGTCGAGGCGCGGCGCTGGACTCAGCCGGTCGCGGTGGACGAGGATGGGGCCGTGGCGAATCTCTACGGAGTCGGAGGCTGCCCCACCACGGTGTTCGCGCGGCCCGGCGGCCAGGTGGCCGAGACCGCGCTCGGCAACCTGACCGAGGAGCAGCTGCTGCGCAAGGCGCGGCGGATCCAGAGCAGCAGCTAGGTGGCTTCCGGGAGACACCACTGATGGAGCTCGACCTGCGAGAGGGCTGGGTGGCCACCGAGCTGGCCGAGGAGTTCCCCGAACTCGGCCTGACATATGCGCCGCTCGAAGCCAAGCCCCGCAGCTCGCCCCGTCCGGTCAAGCAGCGCTTGAGAGCGCTGGCCGACCGCTACACGGGCTCGAAGGTCGTGCACATGCGCCAGGACCCGGTCCCATGGGCCTACCGGGTGTTCTCGCGCCAGGTCGGGATCGATCCGGACACCGACCGCACGCCGGCCGAGAAGGTGGCCCTCGACAGGCTCAAGTGGGGCGGCTTTCGCAGCCAGAACGTGGTCGATGACGCGTTGACGATCGCCGTGGCCGAGACCGGCGTGCCGGTGATCGCCTTCGACGGTGACCTGTGCGGGGCGTCGCTGGGCCTGCGGCTGGCCGGGGCGGGGGAGAAGCTCGGCGGCGGCCGCCCGCTGGCTAGCGGGCAGCTGATCGTGGCCGACGAGGAAAAGCCGCTCGCCGTGGTGCTCGGCGAGATCGGGCAGGACGCGGGGGTCACCCCGCAGACCCAGCGAATGGTGCTGGCCGCGCTGGCGGTGAAGGGAGTGCCCCGGATCAGCGTCGAGGAAGCCCTCTGGACGGCCGCCGAGACGCTCGTTGAGGGCTGACAGCGGCCCCTTGGAGCGGTACGCTCTTGGCCCACTCCTCGGGAGCCAGCATGCCAGAGGTCCTGGAGCAGAGAATCCGCCCCCTCGCGCCGGTCACGGTCCCCGACGAGCGGGCGGCTCGCCGCACGCTGCTGGATCAGATCGCCCGGCTGGAGGAGGAGCTGTCGCAGCTCTTCTGCTCGGTCTGGCCCCGGCAGGGCTTCGAGTGGGGCGTGCCCTCGCGCGGCGGCCCGCGGCTGCTTCCGATCGGAGAGCTCGAGGCGCTGCGCGACGACCTGGCGGCCCGCGTCCAGCACGCCCGGCGAGCCCTCAGCGACCGGACCTACTCCGAGGAGCAGAGCCGCCGCCTGATCGAGGAGATGCTGCTCGAGCCCGAGCGGCACAAGTGGACACGCGTCGGCAACGAGGACATCGGCGAGGCCGGCTGCAAGCACTGGCACGTGCGCCCGCGCTGGGGCGTGCTCGGAATGCTTGCCGGCTGGTGGCGCGTCGTCATCTCCTCCGGCTGCCCCTTAGCCACCTGACATCCGTGGTGGATGGGACGGCGTAGCCGCAAGCGAGCCGCGGCCACCTCGGGGGAGGTGCCCACGACGCGCGCCGAGCGCGACGCGGCCAGACGCGCGCGCAGCACCGGCGCGGCCAAGCCGCGTGGCCGCCCCGGCCGGCCGACCATCGACGAGCGGCCGCCGGCCCCCTGGGGAAGCTTCCCGCTGTCGGAGCTCCTGATCCTGGCCGGAATCGCCCTCATGGCCTGGGGCCTGTTCAGCTGGAACTCCGCGGGCAACGCGCGCTTCGCGGCCGGCCTGGCCCTGGCCTCGCTCGGAGGGGCTGAGCTGGCGGTTCGCGAGCACCTGGCGGGGTACCGCTCGCACTCGACCCTCCTGGCGGGGGTGACGGCCTTCCTCGTCGTGACGGCGCTCGCGATCGGCCCCGGCCCGAACACGGTCTGGGTGCTCGTGCTCATCGCCGCCGCTGTCTTCGGCCCCGCCTTCTACGGGTTCCGCGAGCTCTTCAAGCGCCGTTCCGGGGGCCTGGGATTCCGCTAGCTTCCGGCCATGCGCAACCTGCTGCGGGCGGGGGCGAGCGGCCTGATCCTCCTGTTGATGATGGTCGGCGCCGGGCTGCTGCTCTGGATAGGCGTGCCGCTGGGGTGGCTCTACATCGGCTCGCAGGTTCAAGGGGCCTCGGAGTCGATCGGCCTGGCGATCCTCGTGATGATGGTGGGCGTGCTCGTGAGCATCGCCGTGATCGTCCCCACGCTCGGGTGGCTGAACAAGAAGCACCTGGAGCTGCGCGAGGCGCGCGGACTCGAGACCCACGGCCAGACCGCGCTGGAAGGGATCATGACCTTCTGCGTGGTCATCGCGGTCATAGTCTTCGTCGCCTGGTTCTTCGTGATCGAGGGGCCCGGCCCCTCACTTGCCCCTGACGAATGAAGCGCTTACGGATAGCCGGCCTGCATCACGTCACGGTGATCTGCCGCGACGTCGAGCGCTCCGTGGGCTTCTACCGCAACCTGCTCGGCATGCGGCTCGTCACACAGACCGCCAACGCCGACGACCAGGGGGCCCGTCACCTCTACTTCGGCGACGAGAACGGGCGGCCGGGCACGCTCGTGACCTGCCTCGAGTACCCCCAGCTCGAGGAGGGCAAGGTCGGGGTGGGCTCGACGCACCACTTCGCTCTGGCCGTGGACTCCGAGGAGGAGCTCCACGGCTGGCGCGACTACCTGACATCGCGTGGGGTGCCCTGCACCGAGGTGCTGGACCGTGAGCTCTACCGGTCGGTCTACCTTCGCGACCCGGACGGGCACATCGTGGAGCTGGCCGCGGGGGGGGG
>DATACN010000170.1:0-12419 GCA_036258995.1 Thermoleophilaceae bacterium
GCCCGCCAGACGGCGGGCCGTTTCCATTGGGGAGACTTGACGGCGTGACCCATCGCTATCAGGCGCGTGTGCGCTGGACGGGATCGACGGCGGCTGGGTATGAGAGCTACGACCGCGGCCACGAGGGCCTCGCGCCACCCGCCGAGCAGTCGGTGCGGCTGACCACGGGCGAGCGGCTCGGGGACCCGCGGCTGCTCAACCCCGAGCAGCTGGTGGTGATGGCGGCGTCCTCCTGCCAGCTGCTGTTCTTCCTGCACCTGGCGGCCAAGGCGCGGATCGACGTGGTCGAGTACGTGGACGAGGCGTCGCGTGTGATGCCAGACGATGATCCGCCCGTGCGGCTGACCCGGATCACCTTGCGGCCGCACATCGTTGTGAACGGCGGGCAGGGTGAGGGGCGCGGGCCCAGCGAGGACCAGATCCTTCGGCTGGTCCGGCTTGCGCACGAGCACTGCTACATAGCCAACAGCCTGCGCACCGAAGTGCTACTGGAGCCGCACATAGAGCGCCGCTAGCCGCGCGTGAGCCGCGAACGTCCATTTCTTCCATCTATAGGTGGTAATTCCGGACGTTCGCGGACCCGGCGCGGCGTTGGTCCCTAGGCCAGGGCGCCGCTCGGTTCCAGCACCGCTTCGGCCACGCGCTCGGCTACCGCTTCGGGCGTCAGGCCCACCTCTTCGCGCAGCAGGGCCGGCTTGCCGTGGGTCACGTAGCGGTCGGGGAGGCCGAAGCGCAGCACGCGGGCCTCGCCGATCAGGTCGCGGTCGGCCAGGAGCTCGACCACGCCCGAGCCGAAGCCGCCGGCCAGGACGTTCTCCTCGACCGTGACCAGCACGTCGTGGTCGGCCACGAGCGAAGCGATCAGCTCCTCGTCGAGCGGCTTGGTGAAGCGGGCGTCGGCCACCGTGGCGTCGAGCCCATGCTCCTCACCCAGCAGTTCCGCGGCCCCGAGCGCCACCGGCACTCCATAGCCATAGCCGAGGAACGCGACCCTGTCACCGCCCTCGCGCAGCAGCTCCCCCCGCCCGATCTCGATCGGGTCCGGGCGCTCCGGCAGCGGCACGCCCTCGCCCTCGCCGCGCGGGTAGCGCAGCGCAATCGGGCCGTCGTCGTGGAGCAACGCGGTGTGGAGCATGTGCACCAGCATCGCCTCGTCGCGCGGGGCCATCAGCACGATGTTCGGCAGGCAGCGCTGGTAGGAGATGTCGAAGGCTCCGTGGTGGGTGGGCCCGTCGTCGCCGACCAGGCCCGCGCGGTCCATCGCGAACACCACGTTCAGGTTCTGCAGGCAGACGTCGTGGACGATCTGGTCGTAGGCGCGCTGTAGGAAGGTGGAGTAGATCGCGGCGACCGGCTTGGCGCCCTGCAGCGCCAGGCCGGCCGCGAACAGCACGGCGTGCTGCTCTGCGATCCCGACGTCGTAATAGCGGTCGGGCATCGCCTTCTGGAGGATGTTCAGCCCGGTGCCGGAGTTCATCGCGGCGGTGATGCCGACCACCCGCTCGTCGCGCTCGCACTCGGCGACCAGGGCGTTGCCGAACACGGCCGTGTACTGCGGCGGCTTGGCCGGGAAGCGCTTCGAGGACTTCTTCGGCGTCGCGGGCAGGCCGTTGACGATCGACTCCGGCTTGGCCGCGTGCCACTTCTCCATGCCCTCGAGGCCGCCCTCCTCGGCGGGGGCGAAGCCCTTGCCCTTGACGGTCTTGGCGTGCACGACCACCGGCCGATCGGCCTCGAGGGCCGTGCGCAGGGCGCTGCGCAGCTCCTTGACGTCGTGGCCGTCCACGACGCCGGTGTAGGCCAGGTCGAGCTCCTCGAAGAACAGGCCCGGCGCCCAGTAGGCCTTGAGCGACTCCTTGAAGATCGGGCCGAGCCGCTCGATCCGCTCGCCGATGCCGGCCGGGAGCTTTGTGAGCGTCTCCTCCACGTCCTCGCGCGCGTGATACAGCTTGGGGTTGAGGCGGATGCGGTTGAAGTAGCGCGACAGCGCGCCGACGTTGGGGGCGATCGACATGCCGTTGTCGTTGACGAGGATCACGATCGGCAGGTCGAGGCCGCCGGCGTTGTGGAGCGCCTCGAAGGCCACGCCTCCGGTCAGCGCTCCGTCGCCGATGACCGCCACGACCTTGCCGTCCTCGCAGTCGCCGCGGCGCATGGCCTCCTTGATCCCGACCGCGTAGGAGACCGAGGTCGAGGCGTGGCCGGCGCCCATGACGTCGTGCTCGGACTCGAAGATCGAGCAGAACGGGGCAAGGCCCCCGTACTTGCGAATCGTGTCGAGCTGCTCGCGCCGGCCGGTCAGGACCTTGTGCGGATAGGCCTGGTGGCCGACGTCCCATAGCACCTTGTCGCGCGGCGAGTCGAGCAGGCTGTGCAGCGCAACGGCGATCTCGCAGGCGCCCAGGTTGGCGCCGAAGTGGCCGCCGATCTCGCCGATCGTGTCGATGATCAGCCCCCGCACTTCCTGGGCCACCTGCTGGAGCTCGTCGTCGGACAGCTTGTGCAGGTCCCTTGGCCCGTCGATCGAGTCGAGCAGCCTGGTCATGCGCTGCGGGTGAGGATGTAGTCGGCGATCTGTCCCAAGGTCATCGTGTTGGCCTCGGCTCCGGCCAGCGCCTCCTTCGCCTTGGCGTGCGACTCGCGGGCGAGCTCGCGCGCCCGCTCGAGTCCGTAGACGCTGACGTAGGTGGCCTTTCCATGGCGCTCGTCGGAGCC
The DNA here is from genome assembly GCA_036258995.1 of Thermoleophilaceae bacterium. Lineage (GTDB taxonomy): Bacteria > Actinomycetota > Thermoleophilia > Solirubrobacterales > Thermoleophilaceae > DATACN01. The sequence goes on from DATACN010000170.1 coordinate 2,716, forward strand.
GCGGGGCTTGCCGAGCTCGGCCTCGTCTCCGGTCACATCGAGGATGTCGTCGACGATCTGGAACACCACGCCAAGCTCGGCCGCGAAGCGGCGAAAGGGCATTGTGGCAGGTCGATGAACGCCTCCAAGGGAGAGGACGCAGCCAACGGAGGCGGCGATCAGAGCGCCGGTCTTCAGCTCGTGGAGCGTGCGCAGGTGCTCCGGCCCGGCGCCCGCGACGTCGAGATACTGCCCGCCGACCATCCCCCGCACGCCGGCCGCCGCCACCAGCTCGCCCGCCGCGGCCAGGACGTTGGCCGGCTCGCCCTCCTGCTTCGACAGGACCAGGTGAAGGGCCTCGGCGAACAGGCCGTCGCCGGCGAGGATCGCCACGTCCTCGCCGAACGCGACGTGACAGGTGGGCTGGCCGCGGCGAAGCTCGTCGTCGTCCATCGCCGGGAGGTCGTCGTGGATCAGCGAGTACGTGTGGATCATCTCGAGTGCCGCCGCCAGCGGCAGCACCTCGTCCGGCTCCTGTCCGAGAGCCTCGGCGGTGGCCAGCGCGAGCACCGGGCGAATTCGCTTGCCGCCCGCCAGCAGCGAGTAGCGCATGGCCTCGCCGAGCCGCTCGTCATCGCCGACCCCGATCTCGAAGCGAAGCTCCTCGAGATAGTCGTCGACCCGCCGCTGGAGCTCGACCGGGTACGCCGACTCGGCCGGCGCCACGGTCACAGCAGGCGCTCCTGGCCCTCGCCGTGGGAGGCCTCGCGTCCGGCCGCGTCGAGCCCAGCCCCGATCCGGGCCGCGAGCTCCGCGCAGCGCTCGACCAGGGCAGCGGCCTCGTCTGTCTCGAGGTTCCCGGAGCGCAGCCGGGCCGCCGTGGACTCCAGCTCGTCGACGAGCGCGTCGAGCTCGGCGCTCACCGGGACGGCACCTCTTCGCGCTGCACGGCCCCAAGTATCCCGTTGACGAACGGGGGCGCCTCCGCCGAGCACAGCTCCTTCGCGGCTTCGACGGCCTCGTCGATCGCCACCTCGACCGGCACGTCGGGACGATGGAGCAGCTCGAACAGGGCCACCCGGAGGATGTTGCGCTCGAGCGGGGCGATGCGGTCGAGCGTCCAGCCGACGGAGTGCCGCGCGATCAGCTCGTCGAGCTGGTCGCGCTCGCGAGCGACCCCCTCGATCAGCTCGCGCGTGAACGCCGTGGTGTCAGGCTGGACCAGCTCGTCCAGCGGCCGGCCGGTCACGTCGGTCTGGTACAGCGCCACCACGGCCGCCCGGCGCTGGTCGGAGCGTCGCACTACGCGCGCGAGACGTACTCGCCCGAGCGCGTGTCGACCCGCACGCGGTCGCCGACGTTCACGAACAGCGGCACCCGCACGGTGACGCCGGACTCGAGCGTGGCCGGCTTGTCGCCGCCGCCCGAGGCGGTGTCGCCCTTGACTCCGGGCTCGGTCTCGGCGACCGCCAGCTCGACCGCACTGGGCACCTGCATGCCGCTCGGCTGCTCGTCCACGTAGAGGATCTCGACCTCCTCGTTCGGCATAACCCACCTGAGCGAATCGGCCACGCTTTCCTCGGAGATGGCGAGCTGCTCGTAGGTCTGGTTGTCCATGAAGTGGGCGTCGGTGCCGTCGGAATAGAGGAACTGCATCCGCTTCGTCTCGGTGCGCACTGGCCGGAACTTCTCGCCCGCGCGGAACGTCTTGTCGATCACGGCGCCGTCCTCGGCCCTCTTGAGCTTGGTGCGCACGAAAGCGCCCCCCTTGCCGGGCTTGACGTGCTGGAACTCCACGATCTTGAAGACCGTGCCGTCCACCTCGATGTGGGCTCCGTTCTTGAACTGGTTGGTCGAGATCACGGCCGCCCAGCCTAGCGGCGTGCTTGGCTCAAGCGCGGGCCGTGAAGGGCCGATTCAGGGTCTATGGCTCCCCGCTTGCGTGGGCTGCTCCTGCCTGCGGCGGCCGGCGTCGCCGGCGCGCTGTTCCTCGCCTGGCTCGGGCTCAAGACCATGGCCTTCAGCGACTATGAGGAGGAGGCCGAGCCGGCGCTGTTCGCGCTGCGCGACGGCGACCTCGCCGGCTTCCTGGACCAGCTGCCGGCCTACGGGGGCTCGCTCGTCCTGCGCTCGCCATTCGCGCTCCTGCCGGAGCTCTGGGGAGGCGGCGACTGGGCCCTCTACCGCTCGATGGCGGCGCCGTGCCTCATGGCCGGGGTGGTGCTCGGTGTGTTCCTGTGGCGACGCGCCGAGCAGTTCGGCCTCGGGCGCCGGGCCGCCTGGGCCGCCCTGCTGCTGTGCGCCGCCAACCCGCTGACGCTGCGAGCGCTCGAGATCGGCCATCCCGAGGAGCTGCTCGGCGGGGTGCTGTGCGTGGGCGCGGCGCTTGCCGCGGCGTCGCGGCGTCCGCTGCTCGCCGGGGCGCTGCTGGGACTGGCCGTGGCGAACAAGCCCTGGGCCGTGCTCGCGGTGGTTCCCGTGGCGATCCTCGCGCCGGAGAGCCGCTGGCGGCTGCTCGGCGTCGCCGGCCTGGTCGCCACCGCGGTGCTGGGCCCCCTTGCGCTCGCCGGCAGCGCCGCCGTCGAGAGCGCCGGCGAGGTGGCCCGCGACGCAGGCGAGATCTTCCAGCCGTGGCAGGTGTGGTGGTTCCTCGGCGACCACGGCCAGGTGGTGATGGGCACCTACGCGGAGAAGCCCGGCTACCGCGCCGCGCCCGGCTGGATCGGCGAGGTGGCGCGACCGCTCGTCGTGCTGATCCCCGTGGCGTTGTCGCTGGCCTTGGCCCGCCGCCTGCGCGCCCGGCCCTGGCAGGACGCGCTGCTGCTGCTCGCGCTCGTGTTGCTGCTGCGCTGCCTGCTCGACCCCTGGAACGTCGTCTATTACGAGCTGCCGTTCCTCCTCGCCCTGACGGCGTGGGAGGTGCACGCCCGACGCGGGGTGCCGGTCGTGTCGCTCGCGGCCACGCTCTTGTGCTGGGTGACCCTCGAGCAGCTCCCACAGCAGATCTCCCCCGACGCCCAGGCCCTCGCGTTCCTGGCCTGGAGCGTCCCCTTCGCGCTCGCTCTCACGTTGCGGCTGGCGGCACCCGAGAGGTTCGATCGGGTGCTGCGGGCGATCAGGCTTCCGGCAGCCGGCCCTCCTCGCGCAGCTTCTCCAGGTGCGCCTCGAGCGTGAGCGCGGCCGCCGGCCGTAGGTCGCGCGGGACCTCCGACCAGGCCTCGTCCAGCAGGTCCTCGGGCTCCCGCAGTCCGGCTTCGAGGGCCGCCACCAGGCGGCGCTCGCGGTCGAGCCGATGCTCGATGTACTCGTCGAGCTTGGCGTACGGCTCCCACACGTATGGGCCGTGGCCGGGGCACAGTACCTGCAGCTCGAGCTCTCGCAGCCGCCGTAGAGAGTCGAGGTAGGCCGAGAGCGAGCCCTCGCCGGGGGCGATGAAGACGCTGCCCTCGCCGAGCACGGTGTCGCCTGTGAAGCAGACACCGTCGAACAGGAGGCAGACGCCGTCGGGCGAGTGCCCCGGCGTCGCGATCGCCCTGAAGGGCCCCACCTCGTCGCCGTCGCCCGGCAGCGTCACCGGGGCGCCGAGCTGGTCGGCGCCCTCCGAGTGGTCGGCGTGTCCGTGGGTCAAGACGACGCCCTCGACCTCGCCGCCGGCCGCCCGCCTCACGGCCTCGATGTGCTCCGGGTCGGCGGGGCCGGGATCGACCACCCAGCGCCCGACCACGTAGCTGTTCGTGCCATCGAGGGTCAGCGGCGACGGGTTGTTCGCGCGGACGCGCACCACTCCCGGCGGGTCACGGTCGCCCCGTTGCACGGGCGGGTTGTAGCGGTTGTAAAGTCGCCCTGTTGGCTCGCGCTTCCACGGCCCAGCGGTCCTTCCTCCTGGGACTCGCGATCACCACCGCCATAGCGGCGGTGGATGCCGCCGAGGGCGCGCGGCTGATCGTGATCGGTCTGCTGATCGCGGGGCCGCTCGTCGCCGCCCTCGGCGCGACGGCGCGGCAGACGGCGATCGTCTCGGCCTACTCGCTCGCGCTCGGGGTGCTGCTCGGGCTGCCCAACGACATATTCCTCGAGACCGAGCACATCACGAGGCTGCTCGCGGTCGCGCTCGGTGCAGGGATCTCCGTCTATGTCGCGCGCCTGCGCGGCCAGCGGGAGCTCGACGCCTCCCGCCTGCGCACGCAATTCGCGGTCGCGCAGGTGTTGTACGACGAGGCCACCCTCGAGGCGGCGGCCCCCCGCCTGCTCGAAGCGATCGGCCTGTCCCACGGGTGGGACCTCGGGGCCTACTGGGAGATCCGGGAGCCGGCCACCCTGCGCTACGTGCAGGGCTGGCATGCGCCCGGCGTGGACCCCGCGGGCTTCGACACCGGCAGCCGCGCGTTCCCGATGGAGCGCGGCGTGGGGCTTCCCGGCCAGGTGTGGGAGCGAGAGGCGCCGATCTGGGTCAGCGACGTCAGCGTCGACCCCACCTTTCAGCGCACCGAGCTGGCCGCGCGCGCCGGCTTGCGCGCCGCCGTGGCCTTTCCCATCGTCACCCCCGCCGAGATCGTCGGCGTCATGGAGCTGTTCACGCGTGAATTCAGGGCGCGGGAGCCCGAGCTGCTCGAGCTGACCGCAGCGCTCGGCGTCCAGATCGGCGAGTACGTGGAAGCCATGCGCGCGACCGAGGCGCTGCGAGCGAGCGAAGCCGACAAGAGCGCGGTGGTGGAGTCGGCCCTCGACTCGCTGATCACGATCGATCACGAGGGACGGGTGACCGAGTTCAATCCCGCCGCCGAGAAGACCTTCGGGTACTCGAGGGAGGAGGCACTGGGCCGGGAGATGGCCGAGCTGATCGTCCCGCCGTCGCTGCGGGAGCGCCACCGCGCGGCGCTGCGGCGCTACGTCGAGACCGAGGAGCCGACCATCATCGGCCGCCGGCTCGAGCTGACCGGCATGCGCGCGGACGGCAGCGAGTTCCCGGTCGAGCTCGCCCTGGCCCGCATAGGCGACCACTCCCCTCCGACGGTCACCGGCTACCTGCGCGACATCTCGGAGCGGCGGCATGCCGAGCAGGAGCGCGAGGAGCTGCTGCGGCTCGAGCAACACGCCCGGATCGACGCCGATCGCGCGCGCGAGCAGCTGGAGGCGATCCTCGGCGGCGTGGCGGACGGCGTGACGGCTCAGGCACCCGACGGCTCGCTGCTCTTCGCCAACGACGCCGCGGTCGAGGTGCTCGGGTTCGACTCGAAACAGGAGCTCCTGGCGGCCCCGGTCACCGAGATCATGCGGCGCTTCGAGGTCTTCGACGAGGAAGGGCGACCGTTCCCGCTCGAGCAGCTGCCGGGCAGGCGGGCGCTTGCGGGCGAGCCGGCCGGAGAGGCGCTCGTGCGATTCCGGGTGGTGGCAACCGGTGCCGAGCGCTGGTCGGTGGTCAAGTCCACGCCGATATTCGACTCGAAGCGCAACGTGATCATGGCGATCAACGTTTTCGAGGACATCACCGAGCACAAGCTCGCCGAGCAGCGAGCGCGCTACCTGTCGGAGAGCACACGGCTTCTCGCCTCGTCGCTCGATCCCGACGAGGTGCTGCGCAAGGTGGCGTCGCTGGCGGTGCCCGAGTTGGCCGATTGGTGCGTGGTAGACATGACCGCCGAGGACGGCACGCTCGAGCGAGTGGCGCTCGTGCACGCCGACCTCGAGCGGATCGAGCGGGCGAACCGCCTCCGGGAGCGCTACCCACCCGATCCCAACTCCGACACGGGGGTCTTCAGAGTGATGCGCACCGGGCAATCCGAGCTGTATCCCGAGATCCCCGACGAGATGCTCGAACAGGCCGCGGTCGACGACGAGCACCTCTCCCTGCTGCGGGAGTTCGGCCTGCGGTCGGCGATGGTGGTGCCTTTGACGATCCGCGGCGAGACGATCGGGGCGATGTCGTTCGTGAGCGGCCCATCCGGGCGCCGCTTCGACCGCGACGACCTGCAGCTCGCGGAGGAGCTCGGTCGCCGCTGCGCGACCGCGGTCGAGAACTCACGCGTGTATCGCGAGCGCGACTACATCGCCCGCACCCTGCAGACGAGCCTGCTGCCCTCGGAGCTGCCCCACATCCCTGGAGTCGAGACGGCGGCCCGCTTCCGGGCGACCGGCGCCGGCAACGAGGTGGGCGGCGACTTCTACGACCTGTTCGAGAGCGGCGAGCGCGGTTGGACCGTGGTCGTGGGCGACGTGTGCGGCAAGGGCCCCGATGCGGCTGCGATCACGGCCCTGGCGCGGCACACGCTGCGGGCCGCCGCGATGCAGCAGCGGCTTCCGAGCGGCAGCCTTCGCATGCTCAACGAGGCGCTGCTGCGCCAGCCCGGGGACCGCCGCTTCTGCACCGTCGCGTATGCCTACCTCGAGGCGCTCGAGGGCGGCGCACGGGTCGGGTTCGCGAGTGGCGGCCATCCGCTGCCGGTCGTGCTGCGGGCCGACGGGACCGTCGAGTGGCTCGGCGACCACGGCATGCTCCTGGGCGTGGTGCCCGACCCGCAGCTCAGGGACACCTCGGCGGCGCTCGCGGCGGGCGACTCGCTGATCTTCTACACCGACGGGGTGACGGATGCCGGTGGGGCGAAAGGGCCGCTCGGCGAGGAGGCGCTGGCAGAGATCATCGCCTCCTGCTCCGGCCTCGACGCGAACGCGATTGCCGCCCGCATCGAGGCCGCGGCGCTCGAGGCGGAGGGGGGCCCGCCGCGGGACGACATAGCCGTCGTGGTGCTCCGGGTTGCACCCGGCAATCACCGAAACGGGGCATAGGCATAGGTTTCAAATTGATGACGGCGGTCGACAATGGGTGTTACCAGGCGGGAGGCCGGTTTACGCAATGGCAGGGGCAACCATGAGCGGCCGCGGTCAGGGTCCTGAGCGAGTCACCCAGGACTCCGTCGACCTGCGGCTGAACGGCGGTCCGGAGGCGCCTTCGGTGGCGCGCCGGGCGCTGTCGCGCCTGCGCGGCGACATCGACCCGCCGATGATGGAGACCATGCGCCTGCTGGTCACGGAGCTCGTGTCGAACAGCGTCAAGCACTCGCGGTCGGAGAGCGTGCGGCTGAAGGTGGCGGTGGGCCGCTCTGGAGTGCTCGTGGAGGTCACCGACCAGGGTGCGGGCTTCCAGCACCAGCCCAGGAGCTCGAACCCTCCCCGCGAGTCCGGGTGGGGCCTGTTCCTCGTCGAGCGGCTGGCCCACCGATGGGGCGTCAGCCGCGAGGGCAGCGGCACTCGCGTCTGGTTCGAGCTGCGCGGTACGGCCTAGCCCAGCTCCAGCTGAGGGTCCACGGGCGGCGGTCCAGGGTCCTGCCCAAGGAGCGCCTGGAAGCGCTGCGCGGCGGTGGGCGCGTCGTCGTCGCGGTTGTTGTTGAACATCACGTGCACCTGGCCCGCCTCGGCGGACAGCTCGCGAGCGCGGCCCGCGATCTCCTCGAGCTCGTCGTCGGCGTAGCGCCAGCCGAAGCGCTCGGCCACGCTCTTGCCGGTCAGGTAGCCCTCGGTGTTGCGCCCGTGCGCGCGCAGGTAGGCGATGTCGTCACGGGTGACGACGTCGATCGGCGGCATGATCTGGAAGTTGTCTCCCGGCGGGCCGTCCACGCAGACGAATGCGGCCTTGCGGTCCGAGAACCACTCGAGGGTCGGTTCCAGCCGCTCCTCGTCGACCCAGTTGCGGTTGCGAAGCTCGACGGCGAGCGCGTGCGGGCTGAGCGCATCGACCAGGGCGTCGAGCTCCTCCAGGTCGTGGCGCCGCGGCGAGAACTCGGGCGAGAGCTGGAGCAGGAAGGAGCCCAGCTTGCCGGCCTCGTCCAGCGGGGCGACCTCCTCCAGCAGCCGCTCGGTGAGCGCCGCCTCCAGCTGGGGCGTGAGGATCACCCGGCCGCGTTCGGTGGTCTCGGCCCCGTCCCGCAGCTCCGGGGGCAGCGACTCGAGCGGCGCCGAGTGGCGCGAGAGCGCGCGGTGCAGCTTCACGTCGAAGGTGAAGCCATCCGGCGTGACCTCGGCCCAGCGGTGCACCGTGTTGCGGTCGGGAACCGCGTAGAAGCTCGAGTTGAGCTCGACCGCCCGGAACCGCTCCGCGTACCAGGGAAGCCGCTCGGCGGCGGGCATCCCCTTCGGGTACCACTCCTTGACGAACCCCGGGTCCGCCCAGCTCGACGTGCCCACGAGTATCTCGCCCACTGTCAGACCACGCTAGCGAGGCCGATTACGGGCGAATGCGCCGTCTGCTCCCACTCCTGGCCGTAGCGGCCGTCATCGCCGCCGGGCTGGTGGCGATGGCCTTGGACTCCGGCGGGCCGAGCCGCGAGAGCGCGCGGCCGGCCGGCGAGGAGCCCGGAACGAAGCCGGAGGTCGAGCGCAAGAGCCGACGTGAGCTCGTGCTTGAGGCCGTGCGGGAGTACGCCGAGCTGGTGCAGGAGTCGGGCGGCCAGGCGGCCTGCCGGCTGTTCCCGGATCACTTCGAGCGAAGCGACCGAAAGGTCAAGCCGCCTATGCCCGACGTGCCCTTTCCGCATCCCGCGCCGGCCGACGGCTGCAGGTCGCGCGAAATCCCCGCCTTCGCCCAGATTCCGTCCGCACCATGGGAGGGATCCACCGTCGAGCGGATCGGAAGGCTGAGGTTCGCCCGCGGCCTCGCCAGGGTCACGTTGCGCATACGCACCGAGTACGGACCCGCGCCGCGCGCGGGGCGCATTCCGGACATGGTCGAGCGCGATGTCGTCTGGCTGAGACCAGACGGCGCGGAGTGGCGCGTGGCTCAGCCCAGCCTGCTCGCGTACCGCGTCTTCGAGTCGCTGAGCACACCACCCCACCTCCTCGACCGGCCGGTGCCCGTCAATCGGCTGTCGAGGGCCGCGAGGGTCCCGGTCGCGAACGTGGGCTGCCCTACGCCGGCGCTGACGGTGGGGGATCCCACCGCTGCCGCAGACCGGCGGGAGGGGGTGGCGCCGGCGCCCTGGGTGGACATGACGAGACTCGGCATGTCGCGCGCGCGGGGAACACTGTGTCTGACCCTCCGTACGGCGGCGCCGCTGCGACCGTCGACGCGGATCGAGTTCTACGCCGAGCAGGCGAAGCCGATCTTTACGAGCACGGTCACCTCGGTCCGGCTGGACACCCGCGGCCGCCCTCACGTCACGACCAACGAGCCGCCCCCGAACGCGAGCACCGACCGACGGGCGCCGTACGAGGTCAAGGGGGCCCGTGCGGGCGGAATGGGGAGGCGCGTCTCGATCGCGCTCCCGGTGAAAGGCCTGGGGCTGCCGCGAGGCCGCTTCGCGTGGATGCTCAACATCTTCAACGAGCCCCACCCTGGCGAGGTCCACCGCGATCAGGCGCCGAACACCCGGGCGCGTCTCTTCTACACCTATCCGGACGGGAAGCTGGTTCGAGAGCTCCCATGGCGTTAGCGGCCTCGGCGCCCGAAGCTGTGCGCGGCGGGGGCCACCGAGCGCAGCTCGGCTTCCTCGTCGGTCTCGGTGCTCCAGGCGCGGCGGGGCTCGATGTGGCGGACCTCGGCCTTGGGCAGGTCGGGGCGCTCCAGGCGCTCGATGCTGTCGATCAGGATGTTGATCGTGCCCTCCCGGTGCTCGAGCCGGCCGCTGGCCAGCACGAGCGGCTCGGCGCGGACCGCAAGGCGGCAGCGGTCGTGCACGGGCGGGGTGACGATCAGGTTGATCGTCCCGTGCTCGTCCTCGAGCAGCATGAAGGTG
>DATACN010000171.1:0-4200 GCA_036258995.1 Thermoleophilaceae bacterium
GCTCCGCGCTGTCTGCGCCGCCCGCGAAGCGGACGATCGCCTCGCCCGGGACGATCCTCTCCTCCCGGTCTGCGCGCAGGTCGTCGGCGGGGCGCACGACGCCGCCGGCTGCCGGGGCCAGCAGCCCCGCGACCGCCAGCAGCCCCGTCAAGAGGATGAGACCGGGCCAGCGAGCGGACCTCGACACGTTCCGTCCCTGCTCGATAGTGCGAGTTTAGGAGGCGGCCAGGCCGTTGCTAGCATCACGCGCCGCATGCCGAGCATCAACCAGCTGGTGCGCAAGGGCCGCCGCAAGCCCAAGAAGAAGGTTGCCACCCCGGGTCTGAAGTCCGGCCAGGGACGCAAGCGGCGCATCGCCGCTCCCCAGCGGCGCGGAGTCTGCACGCGCGTCTATACCACCACGCCCAAGAAGCCGAACTCCGCGCTGCGCAAGGTGGCCCGTGTGCGGCTGACCAACGGGATGGAGGTCACCTCCTACATCCCGGGCGAGGGCCACAACCTCCAGGAGCACTCCGTCGTGCTGGTGCGCGGTGGCCGCGTGAAGGACCTGCCGGGCGTGCGCTACAAGGTCGTGCGCGGCACCCTGGACGCCGCCGGCGTCAGCGACCGCCGCAAGGGCCGCTCCCAGTACGGAGCGAAGGCCCGCTAGCCCGAATGCCGCGCCGAGCAGCAGCCGGAACTCGCCCGCTCGAGTCCGACGCCATGTACGGATCGAAGCTGGTGCAGCAGGTGATCAACAAGGTCATGGTCTCCGGCAAGAAGTCGCTGGCCGAGCAGATCGTCTACGACGCGCTCGACATCCTCTCCAAGCGCACGAACCAGGATCCGGTGCCGGCCCTGGAGGAGTCGATCAAGCAGCTCACGCCGGTGCTCGAGGTCCGCTCGCGCCGGGTCGGCGGAGCCACCTACCAGGTGCCGGTCGAGGTTCCCGCCCGCCGCGCCCGCACGCTGGCCGTCCGCTGGCTGGTGGAGTTCGCCCGCGCCCGCCGCGAGAAGTCGATGGCCGAGCGGCTGGCCGGGGAGCTGTCCGACGCGCAGTCCCAGCAGGGCGGCGCCTTCAAGCGCAAGGACGACATCTACCGGATGGCGAAGGCCAACCAGGCCTTCGCGCACTACCGCTGGTAGCTCGGATCCGGGCGTAGCACCCGCAACGCACCGGCCGCCACCGCCAGCGCGCCCGCGATCAGCTCGGTGAAGAGCCCCGGGCCAGTCATCGCCTCGGCGTTGGCGTAGAGGGGGCCGATGCCCCCGGTGTCGTTGGTGGCGGGCAGGTCGACCAGCACGGTCCAGAGCAGCACCACGGCGCCCAGGGCGATCAGCGCGTAGGCGGCCGGACGCGAGCCGCCGACTCCCGCCCCCCAGGCCATGAACAGGGTCACGGCGCCGACCAGGACGAGCGCACCGCCGTGGCGCTCGAAGCCGCTCAAGAAGCAGCGGTCGGCGATCTCGGGGTTGGTGTCGGTGATCACCTCGCAGCTCCCGCTCGCGACGTCCACGGAGGCGACCGTCAGGAACTCGGTCACGACCATCAACGCGGCCGCGATCGCGCCCGCCGCGGTGACCCCGATGGCAAGCCCTCCGGAGCGGCGCAATGCCGCGCCCAGAGCGGCAAATCGGGAGGAAAACGCTCTGCTACCATCGAACGCCGCCTCGCGGGCGCGTTCCCTGCGTCCCGGGCGCGATTCATTCACGCCGAATGGAGACCCTCACGACATAGGCTTTTCCCGGGCGAACACCCAACGCTGTTTCGGGCCCGGATAGGGCCTTTTTTCTGCTTTATGCCACGCACAGTTCCACTCGAGAAGACCCGCAACATCGGGATCATGGCGCACATCGACGCCGGCAAGACGACGACGACCGAGCGCATCCTCTTCTACACGGGTCGGACTCACAAGATGGGCGAGGTGCACGAGGGCGCCGCCGTCATGGACTGGATGGAGCAGGAGCAGGAGCGCGGCATCACGATCACCTCCGCCGCAACCACCGCCTTCTGGCGCGACCACCGCGTCAACATCATCGACACGCCGGGCCACGTCGACTTCACCGTGGAGGTGGAGCGATCGCTGCGCGTGCTCGACGGGGCCATCGCCGTGTTCGACTCGGTGGCCGGCGTCGAGCCGCAGTCCGAGACCGTCTGGCGCCAGGCCGACAAGTACCGCGTGCCGCGGATCGCGTTCATCAACAAGATGGACCGCGTCGGCTCGCACTTCGACAACGCGGTCCAGACGATGCGCGACCGGCTGGGCGCCAACCCGATCAAGGTGCAGCTGCCGATCGGCGCCGAGGCCGACTTCCGCGGCGTCGTCGACCTGATCAACATGAAGGCGATCGTCTACAAGGACGACCTGGGCCAGGAGTGGGACGTCGAGGACATCCCCGCCGACCACCAGGACGTCGCCCAGGAGGCCCGCACCGCGCTGATCGAGGCCGTCGCCGACTACGACGACGAGCTGATGGAGGACTACCTGGAGGAGAAGCCGATCGAGCCGGCGCGGCTGATCCAGGACATCCGCAAGGCGACGCTCGACATCTCGATCACGCCCGTGCTGTGCGGATCGGCCTTCAAGAACAAGGGCGTGCAGCCGGTGCTCGACGCCGTGATCGACTACCTGCCGAGCCCGCTGGACGTGCCGCCGGTCGAGGGCCTCGAGGGCAGCCAGGTCCAGGACGGCGAGGGCACACCCACCGTGCGAAACGCCTCCGACGACGAGCCGTTCGCGGCGCTCGCCTTCAAGGTCATGTCCGACCCCTTCGTCGGCAAGCTCACCTACTTCCGGGTCTACTCCGGCAAGCTCCAGGCCGGCGGCCGGGTGCTCAACTCGGTGACCGGCCGGACCGAGCGCGTGGGCCGCATCCTCATGATGCACGCCAACCACCGCGAGGAGCAGGAGGAGATCTACGCTGGCGACATCGCCGCCGGCGTCGGCCTCAAGCAGACCGCGACCGGCGACACCCTCTGTGCGCCAGACGCCCCGGTGGTCCTCGAGACGATCAGCTTCCCCGCCCCCGTCGTGCACGTCTCGATCGAGCCCAAGACCAAGGCCGACCAGGAGAAGCTCGGCGTGGCCCTGGCCCGCCTGGCCGAGGAGGACCCCACCTTCCAGGTGCGCACCGACGAGGAGACCGGCCAGACCGTGATCTCCGGCATGGGCGAGCTGCATCTCGAGGTGCTGGTCGACCGCATGAAGCGCGAGTTCAACGTCGAGGCGGCAGTGGGTCGCCCGCAGGTCGCCTACCGCGAGACCATCCGCGGCGATGCTCGCAACGTCGAGGGCAAGTTCATCCGGCAGACCGGCGGCTCGGGCCAGTATGGCGTCGTGAACATCGACCTCGAGCCGGCCCCCGGCGAGGGCTTCGACTTCGTCAACAAGATCAAGGGCGGCGCCGTTCCGTCGGAGTTCATCCCCGCCGTCGAGAAGGGGATCGAGGAGGCGCTCGAGTCGGGCGTCAAGGCCGGCTTCCCGGTCGTGGACGTCCGCGCCACCCTGACCGACGGCAAGTACCACGACACCGACTCCTCGGAGGTGGCCTTCAAGATCGCCGGCTCGCTGGCGCTGAAGGAGGCCGCCAAGCGCGCCAAGCCCGTGCTGCTCGAGCCGATCATGGCCGTCGAGGTCGTGACGCCGGAGGAGTTCATCGGCACCGTCATCGGCGACCTGTCGAGCCGGCGGGGCCGGGTCGAGGGCCAGGAGCCGCGCGGCAACGCGGTGGCCGTCAGGTCCAGCGTCCCGCTGGCGGAGATGTTCGGCTACGCCACTGACCTGCGCTCGTCCACCCAGGGACGGGCCACCTACACGATGCAGTTCGACCGCTACGAGGAAGTGCCGGCGAACATCGCCGAGGAGATCGTCGAGCACCGCACCGGCGAGCCGGTGGGCGCGACGGCATAAGGAGTATGTTTCGGAGGTTCGGCCGCGGGCCGGATCAGAGGACTTTGAGAAAGGGGTAATTCGGAGTGGCCAAGGAGAAGTTCGAGCGCGATAAGCCGCACGTGAACGTCGGCACGATCGGTCACATCGACCACGGCAAGACCACGCTTACGGCAGCGATCACCAAGGTCCTGTCCGAGAAGTACGGCGGCCAGAGCATGAGCTTCGAGGAGATCGACAACGCTCCCGAGGAGAAGGAGCGCGGGATCACGATCGCCACCTCGCACGTGGAGTACGAGACGGAGAACCGTCACTACGCGCACGTGGACTG
>DATACN010000172.1:0-3605 GCA_036258995.1 Thermoleophilaceae bacterium
CCGCGGCGAGATGCGCTCGATCGAGTCCGTCCTCCACGAGGAGATCGACAAGCTCGAAGAGCTGTCGCGCGGCGACGTCGGCCTCACCGGCACGCCCTCGGGCTTCACCGACATCGACGAGCTGACCGGCGGCTTTCAGCCGGGGAACCTGATCGTGGTGGCGGCCCGGCCGTCGATGGGCAAGTCGACGCTGGCCACGAACATCGCCGAGAACGCCGCGATCGAGCACGGCCGCCCGGTTGCGCTGTTCTCCCTCGAGATGTCCGAGACCGAGCTGGCCCACCGCTTCATCGCCTCCCAGGCGAAGATCTCCAGCGACGAGCTGCGCAAGGGACGCGTCAAGGCCGACCGCTGGCCGAAGGTCTTGAAGGCGGTCGAGAAGCTGGCAAGCGCGCCGATCTACATCGACGACTCGAGCGACATCGGGATCCTCGAGGTGCGAGCCAAGGCGCGGCGGCTCCACGCCCGCCATGGCCTCGGCCTGCTGATCGTCGACTACCTCCAGCTGATGCGGCCTGACGGCCGGGCCGACAGCCGGGTGGAGCAGATCGGCCAGATCAGCCGCGGCCTGAAGATCCTGGCCCGCGAGCTCGAGATCCCGGTCATCGCGGTGTCACAGCTGTCGCGCGCGGTGGAGTCGCGCAACCCCCCGATCCCGATGCTGTCCGACCTGAGGGAATCGGGGCAGATCGAGCAGGACAGCGACGTCGTCATGTTCGTCTTCCGCGACGAGTACTACAACCGCGAGTCCGAGCGACCTGGAGAGGCCGACGTGATCGTCGCCAAGCACCGCAACGGCCCGATCGGCGAGGTGACCCTCACCTTCCTCCCGAAGTATCCGCGCTTCGCCAACCTCTACCGCGATCGGACCGCGCCGGAGCCGCAGCTGCCGCAGAACGGGAGCGGCTAGGTGCTGCGACCCGTCGCCGAGCGGGCCGACCCGGCCGCACAGCGGGACGCCGCCTGTCTCCTCGGGCTCTGCGACGGGAGCGGCTGGCTGCTCGACGACGAGACCAACGCCGCGCGGCCATGCGAGTGCCGCGAGCGCCGGGTCAAGGGCGCGGTCAGCGGTCGCATGGGCACCGGAATCCCGAAGCGGTTCCGCGGCGTCTCCTTCGACCGCAAGCCGGTATGCGACCTCGATCCAAGCGTCGTGCGGGAGGTGCGCGCTTTTGTCGCAACGATCGAGGAGCGGATCGAGGCGGGCGACGGCCTCTGGTTCTACGGCGACGTCGGCACCGGCAAGACCTCGCTGGCGATGCTGGTCTCGAAGGCGGCCCTGGAGGCCGGCCTGTCGGTGGCCATCTACTCGGTGCCGCGTCTCCTCGCCGAGATCAAGGCGACCTATGACCGCGACTCGGGTGACTCGTACATGCAGCTCTTCCGCCGGCTCTGTGCGGTCGACCTACTGCACCTCGACGACCTCGGCGCCGAGCGCACGACCGACTGGGTGCTCGAGCAGCTCTACTCGATCGTCAACGAGCGCTGGCAGGAGCGGCGCTCGATCATCGTCACCACCAACCTCACCGACCTCGGCGAGCTGCGCGAGCAGCTCGGCGCCCGCACGGTGTCGCGCCTGTCCGAGATCTGCGACGAGGCTATCCCGATCATGGGGCCGGACCTCCGCCGCACGGGCATCGTCGGCTAGCGCCTTACACTCGAAACCGTCATGCCAGGCGTGGTGATAGTCGGCGCCCAGTGGGGCGACGAAGGGAAGGGCAAGGTCACCGACCTGCTTGCCGAGCAGGCCGACCTCGTCGTTCGCTTCCAGGGCGGCAACAACGCCGGCCACACGATCGTGCGGGGCGACGAGGTGTTCAAGTTCCACCTGATCCCGTCGGGGATCCTCTATCCCGGCAAGCTGTGCCTGATCGGCAACGGGGTCGTGGTCGATCCGGGCGTGATCGTCGACGAGATCGACGCGCTGCGCAGGCGCGGCGTGGACATCAGCGGCCTTCGGATCTCCGCCAACGCGCACCTGATCATGCCGTACCACAAGCTGCTCGACCACGCGGGCGAGGCGAAGCTCGGGGAGCTTCAGATCGGGACGACGCGGCGAGGGATCGGACCCTGCTATGCCGACAAGGCCGCGAGGCTCGGGATCCGGATGCAGGACCTGCTCGACGAGAAGATCCTCAAGCAGAAGGTCACCGCGGCGATGGACCCTAAGCGGCTGATGCTGCGCCCGTTCGCCAAGGATCCGGCGCTCGACCTGCACGCGATGACCGAGGAGTACCGCACCTTCGGCCACAGGCTCGAGCCCTACATCGCCGACACGCCGCCGATCGCCTGGAGGGTGCTCGAGGGCGGCGGGACGGTCCTGTTCGAGGGCGCGCAGGGGACGATGCTCGACATCGACCACGGCACCTATCCCTTCGTGACCTCCTCGAATCCGGTGGCGGGCTCCGCCTGCGTGGGCGCCGGGGTCGGCCCCCGTTCGATCGAGGAGGTGTGGGGCGTGGCGAAGGCGTACGCGACCCGGGTTGGCGCCGGCCCCTTCCCGACCGAGCTCCAGGACGAGCTGGGCGAGCGCATGCGCGAGGCGGGGGGCGAGTTCGGCACCACCACAGGCAGGGCACGCCGCACGGGCTGGCTCGACCTGGTGGCGCTGCGCTACGCGGCCAAGGTCAACGGCCTGACCGGCCTGGTGATCACCAAGCTCGACGTGCTGACCGGCATAGACCCGCTCAACGTCGCGGTCCGCTACCTCGGCCCCGAGGGCGCGCGCTTCGACCACTTCCCGTACCACCAGTCGATCCTGCACAAGGCGAGCGGCGACCTGATCGAGCTTCCGGGCTGGCACGAGGACGTCTCTGGCGCCAGGTCGATCGACGACCTGCCGGAGGCCGCACGCGGCTACCTCGACTTCATCAGCGACTTCCTCGGCCTGCCGATCGTGATGGTCGGCGTCGGGCCCGGCCGCGACGAGATGATCTGGACCGGAGCGGCCGAGCGGCTGCGCCCCGCCGCTCCCCCGCCCCAGCCCGCTACGCCCTAGCTCCCTCCCTCACGCCTTGACGACGTGGGAGGAGACGACCATGTCGTGAAGCGCGCGGTTCTGGTCGTCCCAGAGCGGCCAGAGCCAGTCGAGCAGCGTGGGGATGGCGAAGAAGAACCCGCCGACCGTGCCGAACAGCAGGTTCTTGACTACGAACTCGCGCAGGAAGCCCGAGCCGAGGTCGAACGGCTGGCCGCTGTCGCGCACGACCTTGATGCCGACGATCTGCTTGCCCCAGGTCTGGCCGTTGTTGTCGCCGCCGCGAGCCATCAGGACGGGCGCATAGAAAAGCGCAGCCAGGATGTAGGCGAGGAAGCCCACGATTCCCACCACCACGGCGCCCACGTCGCTGCCCGCCGCCACCGCGACGATGATCACGACGAGCACGACCACCGGGACCAGCAGGATCAGCCCGTCGAGCAGGGTCGCGCCGACCCTGGCGCCCCACCCCGCGAGCGGGGCGCCGACCCAGCCGGGTGCCTGCTGCTGCATCGGCGTCTGCCAGCCGCCCGGGGGCTCGGGGCCCGTGTAGGCCGGCGGCCCCTCGGGACCGGGCGGAGCAGCCGGCCCCGGAGGCGGAGCAGCCGGCCCCGGAGGCGGAGGCGGC
>DATACN010000173.1:0-6867 GCA_036258995.1 Thermoleophilaceae bacterium
CCCCCCCCCCCCCCCCCCCCCCCCCCCGCGGCTGAGGGAGGAGAGATACTGCTACTGCCGGCGGGGTATGTAGTGCCGGCAGTCTCACCCCGGGCTCCATCTCTCCGAGAGGCCCGGGGGGAAGCTGGTGGCTAGGCCAGCGAGCCGACCTGCTCCTGAACGCCCTTCGCGTAGCGCTCGGCCTCGCGGCGCGCGGCCTTGACCTGGCGCTCGGCCTCGCGGCGGTTGCGGCGCACCAGGCGGGTGGCCTGGGTGCGGCGCTGGCGCAGCTCCCGCTCGAAGCGGGTACGGGTGCGCTTGACCTGCCGCAGCGCGCGGTTGCGAGCGGTGTTCCCCCGACGCTCGAACCGGCGAAGGTTGGTCGAGACGCGGCGCTGAAGCTTGCCCAGCTCGCGCTCGGCGCTCTCGCGGTTCGAGTAGAACGGCTTCACGCTCTCCACGACGCTGTCGCGCGCGGTGAGGGCGGCGCCGACCGGGATCAGCAGGGCGCGCTCGGCCTGGGCCTGCACGGCCTGGATGGTGTTCAGCTCGGCCTGGGCCCTGGTCTGAGCGGCCCTCTTGGCTGCCTGGCTGCGCCGCGCGGAGTTCCGGCGGCGGGTAGCGGCAGCCCTACGGGCGGCGGCCTTTCGCTGTGTCTGGGTCTGGGTTGCCATTGGGTGTTGCCTTCCTCTCCTTCCCGACTTACGGGATCGAGACCTAATGTTATTAGAACTAAGCTCGGTAAATGTATACCACCGAACACCTGTACGTAAACCTCGCGTGCGGGGGCGTTACAGCGGGGCCGGAAAGCCGCTCTGCGAGCGGGTTTGCGCTACAGGGCGGGCTCGAGCTGCTTCGCGCGGATCCGCTCTAGCCAGCGTTCAGGCTGCTTGAGCTCCGATGGCGAGGGGAGGGCTTCAGGTGACGCCCATACCGGATTCAACGCCTCCATCCCCTCGCGGGCCACGACCGCCTCGCAGAAGCCGCGGCCCAGCTCGTACTGTCGCAGCTTCAGCTCGAAGCCCAGCAGCCGCTCGATGATCCGCTGCGGAGCCGAGCGGCTGCGGCGGCGGCGCTCCATGGCCTCGCGCAGTCCGTCGTAGGCCGGCAGCAGGCGCCGGCCGAGGGCATCCATCACGTGCTCGGAGTAGCCCTCGATCACGGCCATGGCCGCGTTGATCCGGCCCATCAGCTCGCGCTGCTCGCCGGTCTGCACGAGCGCCGCGAGGCCGCCCTCGCGGAAGGCGTCGACGAGCTCGGACAGGTCCGGCAGCGACGGCAACGCTCCGGCGTTGCCGCGCTCGATCTTGACGTCCACGGTCTCCATGTACTCGCGGATCAGCCCGCCGACGTGGTCGCGCAGCCAGGGCACCCCCTGGAACTGGAACACGTGCGTGAGCTCGTGGATTGCGATCCAGCCGAAGAAGCTGTCGCGATCGACGTCCATCTCGCGCACTGCCCGGTCGAGGTTGGGCGCCACGAACACCAGCCGCGGCGCCACCTCGGCGCTGAGCAGCGACAGCTCGTACTGGCCGAGGACCCGCTGCGACACGTAGCCCATCACCAGGCCCGCCTCCGCCGCGATCGTCGCGCCCGCGCCCAGTCGAAGGGCGCCCGCCAGCGGTCCGGCGAACTCGAGCCGCGCCTCCAGGCGCTCGGTCACGGGCTCCAGCAGGCGCTCGAACGACTCCAGGTTCATGTCGGCCCACTCGCCGCGGCCGAGCAGCTCCGGCGACGGGGCCGGCGCGGCGAGCTCCAGGCCGGTGCAGGCGGCCACATGCAGCTCCATCTCGGCGCAAACCGCGCGCAGGTCGACGCCGAGCTCGGCAGGCTCGTCCGCGCCGGCGGCGAGGCGGGCAATCCGGCGCGCGAGCGACCACTCGACCATCCCACCGAACGGTAGAGACTCGGGCCCGCGTGGACTACAGGTCCGGCAGCCGCTGCTCCATCTCCACGACCGGCTCGAACAGGTCGCCCTGCTGCTCGACCCGCTTCAGCACCTCGCCGGAGTCGAACACGAGGTCCTCCGGCTTCCGGGCCGCCTCGACCTCGTCCCAGTCGAGCGGCGTCGAGACGGTCGGCCGCTCCCGCGCGCGCAAGGAGTACACGCAAACGG
Organism: Thermoleophilaceae bacterium; assembly: GCA_036258995.1. Lineage (GTDB taxonomy): Bacteria > Actinomycetota > Thermoleophilia > Solirubrobacterales > Thermoleophilaceae > DATACN01. The sequence goes on from DATACN010000173.1 coordinate 2,096, forward strand.
TCGTCTTGTGCTCGTCGTTCTGGCTCCAGTCGATCAGCACCTTGCCGCGGCGCAGCTCCTTCTTCTGGGTCGAGACCACGAGCTTCGGATTCTCGGCCTCCAGCAGCCGGGCGATCGCCTGCGACAGAGGCTTGGTGCCGTCGTCGTAGGTCACGCCGTCGCCGTTCAGCGGCACGTACACCTGCAGGCCCTTCGACCCCGACGTCTTCGGAAAGCACTCGAGGCCGAGGCGCGCGAGGAGGTCGCGCAGCCACAGCGCGACCTGGCGGCACTCGAGGATCCCGGCGGGCTCGCCCGGGTCCAGGTCGAAGGCCATGGTCGTCGGCCGCTCGATCGGATCGGCCCGCGACAGCGAGGGGTGCAGCTCGAGGTCGGCCAGGTTCGCGGCCCAGACCAGCGTCGGCAGGTCGTCGCAGATGCAGAAGTCGATGTCGCCGATGTGCTCGGTCCTGACCCAGTCGGGCCGGTGCGAGGGGCAGTTCTTCTCATAGAAGTGGCCGCCCTCCACGCCGTTCGGATAGTGCTTGAGCGTCAGCGGCCGCCCTCGCAGGTGCGGCAGCAGCGCGGGAGCCACGCGCGTGTAGTAATCGATCAGCTGGCCCTTGGTGAAGCCCGTCTCCGGGTACATCACCTTGTCGAGGTTCGAGAGGCTCAGGCGCCTCCCCTCGACTTCGACCTCGACCCGCCTGGCGGCTATGACTTCTTGGCCGTCTTACGGCGGGAGCCCGAGCGGCGCGAGCCCGACCTGCCCTTGCTTCCGTTGCTGCTCGATGCCTTGCTGCGCTTCTTGGCGCCGCCGTCGCCCTTGGCGGCGGCGCCGCCCTGGCGCTTGGCCCCGGCGATGCTGGCCTCGAGCGCGGCCATGAGGTCGGGCACCTCCTTGGGCTTCTCCTCCGGCGCCTCGATCACGATCTCCTCGCCCTGCGCCTTGCGCTCGATCAGGTCGAGCACGCGGTCGCGGTACTCGTCGCGGTACTTCTCCGGCTCGAAGTCGGAGGAGAGCGAGTCGATGAGCTGCTGGGCCATCGCCAGCTCCTTCTTGGTGGTCTTGCCGTCGACGGCCTCGGGGATCTCGTCGAGCTTGTCGGGGTCGATCACCTCGTCGGAGAACAGCAGCGTCTCCATCGTGAGCACGTCGTCGCGAGGACGGATCGCCACCAGATTCTCCTTGGAGCGGATCACCACGCGCGCGATGGCCACCTTGTTCGCCTCCTTCATCGCGTCGAGCAGGAGCTTGTAGGCCTTTCCTGCGCCGGTGTCCGGCGCGAGGTAGTAGGGGTGGTCGTAGTAGATCGGGTCGATCTGGTCGAGGTCGACGAAGTCCTCGATGTCGATCGTGCGGGTCTTCTCGGGCTCGAGGCCCTCGAGCTCCTCGGGCGTGATCACCACGTAGCGGTCGGGGCCGATCTCGTAGCCCTTGACGAGGTTCTCGTAGGCCACCTCCTCGCCCGTGCGAGGGTTCACCCGCTTCTGCTGGATGCGCTGGTTGTCCTCGCTGTCAAGCTGGTGGAAGCGCACGGTCTTGCGCGAGACCGCGCTGTAGAGCTTGACCGGGATGTTGACCAGCCCGAAGCTGATCGCGCCGCTCCAGATCGCACGAGGCATGCTCTAGAAGTTACCTGCTGACCCCCGCCTACCCTTCCGGTCGGGCGGGAACTTGCGGCTCGCGGACGGCCTCGAGGGGATCCTTGTCGGGCCGAAGGCCCTTGAACGAGGGAGCCCGCAGCGTGCCCGTGCGGGTCCACTCGCGGAACTCCACGGCGGCCACCAGCTCCGGCTCCACGAACACCGTGTCCTTGGGCGGCTGGCGGCCGCCGAACGGGCTGTCGGGCCGCTTGAGCGGCTCGAGCTCCTTCTTCAGCATGGACAGGGTCTGCTGGGTGAAGCCGGTCCCGACCTTGCCGGCGTAGACGAGCTCCTCGTCCTCCATCACCCCGACCGCCAGCGCGCCGATCGTGCCGCCTCGCCCGCCCATCCCCGGTGTCCAGCCGCCGATCACGACGTCCTGCTCGGCCACGTTCTTGACCTTGATCCAGCCGCTCGCGCGGCGGCCCGGCTCGTAGGGACAGTCGAGCCGCTTCGCGACGACGCCCTCGACGCCAACGTCCCTGGTCGCCTTCAGCAGCGCCGTGCCCTGGCCGCGGTGGTAGGCGGGCGTGCGCCAGTACGTGCCCTCGAGCTCGAGCCGCTCGAGGAGGTCGCGCCGCTCCTCGTAGGTCAGCGGCATCGTGGAGTGTCCGTCCAGGTAGAGCAGGTCGAAGATCACGTAGGTCACGGGCGTGTCCTTCATGCGCCGCCTGACGGCCGAGTCGGAGGCCAGGTGCATGCGGCTCTGGAGCCGCTCGAAGCTGGGACGCCCCTCGTCGTCGAAGGCGACCACCTCGCCGTCGAGGACGATCCGCCGGGCGCCGAGCTCCTTGGTCAGCTCGCGCAGCTCCGGGTAACGCGGCGTGAAGTCGGTGAAGTTGCGGCCCTGCAGGTCCATGTGGCCGTGGTCGTAGAACAGGACCGTGCGGATCCCGTCCCACTTGACCTCGAACCCGTAGCGCTCCTCGTCGCGCGGCAGCGACCCTGTCCGCGCCAGCATCGGCTTGATCCGCTCCGGCATCGGCTCGTAGCCCTCGTCCTCGGGCGGGTCCATGCGGTGGATCATCCAGTCGTCCCCGCGCGTGCGGAACAGCGCGTAGCGCCCCTTCACCCGCTCCCCGCTGAAGACGGCGATCACCTCGTCCTCGCGGAACTTCTCGGGCTCGTAGGTGCCGCTGTCCCAGACCTTCATGGTCCCGGCGCCGTACTCGCCCTTCGGGATCTCACCCTCGAACTCCAGGTACTCGAGCGGATGGTCCTCGGTGCGCACAGCCAGCCGGTTCTCGTCGGGGTGGGCGGGAATGCCGCGCGGCACGGCCCATGAGGCGAGCGTCCCGTCGTGCTCGAGCCTCAGGTCCCAGTGCAGGCGCCGGGCGTGGTGCTCCTGGACGACGAAGCGCGGCTGGGCGGGAGCGGCCTTCTTGCGCCGTGCGGTCCTTCCGCCGGAGGGCTCCGGGGTCTTCTTCGGGTCCCGCTTCTTCCTGTACGCGCCTAGCCTGTCGGCCATCAGGACCATTTTCACGATCGGTCACTCCACGCACGAGCTCGAAGCCTTCCTGTCGCTGCTCCGCGGGGCCGGGATCGAGGCCGTAGCCGACGTGCGGCGCTACCCGAGCTCTCGCAGGATGCCGTGGTTCAACTCGGGGCTGCTCGAGCCGGCGCTGAGCGAGGCGGGCATCGACTATGCGCACCTGGAGGGCCTGGGCGGGCGGCGCGAGGGCGGGCTGAGCGGCTACGCCGCGCACATGGCGGGACGCGAGTTCGAGGCTGAGCTGGAGCGCCTGGTCGAGCTTGCGGCCGACCGGCCCACCGTGGTCATGTGCGCCGAGCAGGACTGGCGAAACTGCCACCGCCAGTTCATCTCGGACGCGCTCGCCGCCCGCGGGCACGAGGTTCAGCACGTGCTTGCAAGCGGCGAGCTCGAGCCCCATCCGATGAGGCTCGAGCCCTAGCCGCTTGCCCTCTTAGACGACCAGCGTGACCACCAGTGCCCCGAACAGGACGCTCTGGGCGCTGTGGACCGCGATGCCGACCCAGGCGCTCCGGTAACGCTTAGTCGGATAGGCCAGGGCGAACGCCCTCGCGAACGATCCGAGGAAGACCCAGGGCACGTGTAGGTGGTAGGCGGCGAACAGGAAGCCGTTCGCCAGCCAGTCACCGCGCCCGAAGGCGCCGTTCATCCGGGGCAGCAGGAACCCCCGGAACAGGAGCTCCTCGCCGAGCACGGTGTTGAACACCAGCATCGTGAAGATGACGGCGGCCCACCCCCACGCGCCGCTCAGGAAGCTCTGGCCGGCGTCCGACTCCAGGAACGCGCCCATATCGCGGCTCTCCGGATGGGGAAAGACCGGGAGAAACTCAGCGGCGGCGAACAGGACGACCAGCGGGATCAGGATCAGCCACACGCGGCCGCCGGTCCTGCCGCTGCGTGGGCTCTGCGGCGAACGGAGCCATAGCGCTTCGCGGACCGTCGACCAGCGCAGGTTTCCCTGCTCGCGCCGGACGAGGATCGCAACGAGCGCAAACTGCCAGACGAGGCCGATCGTAAGAAGCACGATCAGCGCCTTCGCCATCGGCACGTTGCCCGCCCCCGAGAGCTGGTCGGCGGCCAGCGGCGCGACGAGCCACGCGAGAGCGGCCATCGGCAGGGCCGCGGCCACCCAGATCCCCAGGATCGCCCGCCGGCTGTACTGCGGGATCTCGATCGTCGAGGCTGCTGCCTTGACGCGTGAGCGGCGAGCTCGGTCGGTGAGTGGAAGTGCGACGTCCATTCGGGTTCCTCCTTGGGTGGTTGATTCCATACCGCGACGCTAAGCCGCGGCCCCGCCGCGCACCTCGTCGGAAAGCCGGATTTCGGCTCCTACTTCGGTAGGAGGCGGGAGGCGAGGAGCTGAAGTACGTTCAGCGCGTGAATCGGCGCGGCGCCCTTGCGAGCAGGTACGGGTTTGACGCCCTCGTCCTGCTGGCGGCGACCGGGGGGGTGCTCGAGGTCGCTCTTCGGCAGGACGCGGCCGATGCGCCAAGCACGTCGGTGTGGCTTGCCGCGCCTGCGACTGCGCTTGCCGTGCTGCCGCTGCTCGGCCGTCGCCGCTTTCCGTTCGCGGCCCCCGCTGCACTCTGGCTGCTCGCCGCGGCGCTGTCGTTCCTCGACGGGCGCCTCGTCGCGTTCGCAGCGAGTGTCTTCC
>DATACN010000174.1:0-12370 GCA_036258995.1 Thermoleophilaceae bacterium
GCCCGCTGCTGCTCCGCGCGCTGCGGCCCCGCCGGCCCCTCCCCGCTCGAGGGTGCGGGTGGCGCGGGTCATCGCGCGGTCGGCTCGACGCTGTGCTCGCGCTTGGGCCGGGGTCATGCCGCCTGCCGCTGCCGCGGCGGGCTGCCGGCGACGCTGCGCCGCCACGAGCGCGGTGGCCAACAGGAGTGCCATCGCCGCCGCCATCAGGAGCACGATCAGCATGCCTCCGGAGCCATACTCCCCCTCACCGGAACCGACCAGAGGGAGGCTCAGTCCGACGTTGTCGAGGTCGCTGGAGCGCCCGACGCCGGCCGTCTCGAGCCGGTCGTCGCCGCGGGACCCCGGCGACCCGCCTCGGTCGCCGGACCCTCCACTCGGTGTCAGGTCGATGGTGCCGGCGAGGGTGGTGCCCGCCAGGAGCGTGTCGGCCACGTCGAAGCCGCCCTGCCGGGCTGAGGAGCCGCCGCAGCTGTCGGAGGCGTTCGTCTGGCGAAGCTTTCGCAGACCCCGCCGCTCAGAGCGCTGGACCCGGCGCCTTGACACGTCGAGCCGCCTCGCCACATATCCTCGCGTGCGCGCGCGGAAGCGTCCCAGGCCGGCTCGCAGCGTGAGCACCCGGTCCTCGAACGCCGAAAGCGCGTAGAAGCAAGGGGACAGGCGCCGCACGCTGCGCCTGAACGAGCGCTCACGGGCACGCCGCCGTTGCACGGCGCGCCTGTGGGCCCGCCTCTCCCGCGCGCTCGCCTGGCCGGAGGGAGCGCTCCAGTCCGCCGCGGTACGCGGAGCGATCGCGACTGCCGGTCCAACGCTGCTGGTGGCTCCCCCGGCCACGCCGGAGACCGAGGGCGCCTGAACGGGAGCCGGGACCGCCGGCGCCTGCGCCGGCACGCGCACCGGCGCGATCGGAGGGGGTGCAGGCGGCTTGACGGCCGGCAGCTCGACCTTCGGCAGCGGCACTGGCACCTGGGTGTCGGGAACCGAGACCCCGGGGACCACCGCGAGCGCAGTCGCGCCAGAGAGTCCGGAGGCGGCGAGTGTCGCCAGGAGACCGCCCGCGAGCCGGCGCCACCGATGCCCGATTTCCCTCGAAGCGGTCCCCCGACCTTGAGCTTGCCCCCGCACTCTCACCCTGGCCTGGTATCCCCGACCCACGGCAAACCTATGCATTTATGGGTATTCAGCCGCCCTAAAAACTCGCAATTTGCGGGATTTTAGGCCCGACGCCGTGCTGCCCTCGAGCCCGTCGCGCCCCGGTAATGACTAGCGCGTGGCGCATGCCTGGTGTAGGCTGCGCTCAGCATGGTCCAACGAAGCCTTCGCAGGTTCACCCTTGGCAGCACGTGCTTGCTGCTGGCGATTGCGTTCGCGATGCCCGCCTCGGCGCTGGCGATCTCGGGCACGTCGCTGAGCGGCGATGCGGCGCAACGGGCTTATCCCATCCCTCCGGCGGGGGGTGAGGTCGAGACGCTCGACACCGGGTCGGGCGCCCCGGCGCCCACCGATGGCGAGTCGCCCACGGGCAACCAGGCGCCGACCGCTCCGGCGGCCCAGATCCAGGGGGCAGAGGCCTCGGACGAAGGCAGCCGCCTTCCGTTCACCGGCTATATCGCCGGCCTGGTGCTGCTGGCCGGGGTGGCCATGCTCTTCGGTGGGCGCGTCATGCGCCGCCTGAGCTTCGGCTAGCCGGCTCCGAAAAAGCGCGCAACACGCGGGGTAAACGCGCGCCTGGGGCAGGCCGAATCCTGCTCCTTCCGTGAGAATGCCGAAAACCGCGAGGGTGCCTGCTCGCCGCCCCGGGCGTAAGTCGCTGTCCGGGACGTGCGATAAGGCGTCCTCTCCGTCCGACGAGGAGTAGAGGATGTCGGCCTTCCTGCCGAATAAGCATGGGGAATGAGGTGGCCCCCAACGGAGGGACGGATCTAGTGGCCTTTTGGCAGGTCGCGCTGCTCGTGTGGATGGTGGGCATCCCCGCCCTGACCCTCGCCGTGGCGGCCATCGTCCCCCGCTACGCCTGCCGCAGGCGCAGGCGCCGGATTGCCGCAATGGCGGTCGAGGCGGGAGCCCCCAGGGCTGGGGTGCCGGTTCTTCGGCCCCGCAGGGCGGGCCCACCAAAGTTCCGTCGGCCTGTCACTCACTCCCTCGCCGTGACTCGTCGCGCCGGCCACTCGAGGCTCTCGCGCCGCAGTACCTGAGGCGCCGCCGAAACTCCTGACCCGCCGCCGCAAGTCCTCCGGCGGAGATCCGTTGTTTCAGGTAGGGCATGCCCGCGCCGGCCAACCACCCTTCGCACCTCCCCTCCGAGCGACCCGAGCCTGCTCGGCTCGAAGGACTGACGCTCGAGCGGGATGGCCCCAGGCTCGCGCCGCCTCGGCGCAACGCCCTCTACAGGCGGCTGCTGGCGGTCGCCGACGTCCTGTCGGCGGCGCTCGCGCTGCTCGTTGGGGTGGTCCTGCTCGGGGACGATGCCTTCAAGGTCGAGGTGCTGGCATTCACCCCGCTCGTCGTGGTGGTGGGGAAAGCGGCTGGCCTCTACGACCGTGACGAGCACCTGATTCGGAAGACGACCTTGGACGAGGCGCCCATGCTGTTCCGGGTCGCCACGGCCACCGCGCTGGTGGTGTGGCTGGCCGCCGGCGCGGTCATCGAGGGTTCGCTCGGGAAGGAGCAGGTCGGCGCGCTCTGGGGTCTGCTGTTTGCCTCGATGCTCGGCGCTCGTGCGCTGGCCCGTAGGCTCGTCAACGCGGTCGCCGCGCCCGAGCGCTGCCTCGTCGTAGGAGACGGCCTGGCCGCGCGGAGGATCGAGGAGAGCTTCGATTCGAGCCCGGCCGTCAACGCGAGCATCGTGGGGCGCGTCCCGCTGCACCATGAGGCCGACGTCGGCGGACCACCGGTCCTCGGGGACCTGTTTGCGCTGGACGAGGTCGTGATCGAGAACCGGATCGAACGGGTCATCATCTGTCCCCCCGAGCGCAGCTCTGAGGAGTTCCTCGATGTCGTGCGGCAGGTCAAGGCCCTGGGCGTGGGCGTGAGCGTGGTCCCGCGGCTGCTCGACGTGGTGCGTAGCTCGGTCGAGTTCGACCACGTAGAAGGCGTCACATTGCTCGGTCTCCGCCGGCGGGGGCTGACCCACTCCTCGCAGCTGCTCAAGCGCGCCATCGACCTCGTCGGCGGGACCGTGGCGCTCATGGTCCTCGCCCCCGTCATGGCGGTGGTGGCCATCGCACTGCGTGTCCGCGGCAGGCGTCCGGTGCTCTTGCGCAGCACGCGGGTGGGGATGCGCGGGTCGACCTACCAGCTGCTCTCCTTCAATACATCCTTCCGGAGCCTCCAGACCCTCCCGCAGCTCTTCAACGTGGTGCGCGGGCAGATGAGCCTCGTCGGGACCAGACCGTTCACCCCCGAGCAGGCCGACTTGCTCGAGTTCGGTGCTCCGACCCTGCCGCCCGGGATCACCGGGCTCTGGCACACGGTTGCTCCCGCCGACCGGCAGCCTCTGGACACCGCGGAGCTGGACTTCTTCTACGGAGCCAACTGGTCGGTCTGGCTCGACGTGAAGATCATCGGCCGCACGATCCAACGCGGCCTTGCGCGGGGACGCTCGGGGACGACCGATTCCAGGCGCCCCACTGGGAGTCGGGCTGCAATCGCGGCGAATTTCGAGAATCGCATGTACGCTGGTCGTGCCGGTCGGGGGACCCGCAGCGAAGCCGAGTCACGCGATCTTCGACTGGCGAAAGACGGCAATCGCGATTTAGGATGATTGGCAGGAGGCTGCCTAGATGATCAGGCGTGAGAAGCGAGCTCCTTCCGGGGGCAGCAAGGAGCAGGGGGACAAGACCGAGCCGCCCAAGGCGGAGCCGCCGCGGCGCCAGGACGGCGGAAAGGCGGCGCGCCCGGCGCCCGAGACGAAGGCCTCACAGCCCGAGACGAAGGCCTCACAGCCGGAAACCAAGGTCTCACAGCCCGACAGCAAGGTCCCACGACCTGTTTCTGAAATGAGCGATCCCGAGCTTCAGCGCCTGATCGCCAGCGAGGAGGAAGCGCGCAAGCTGCTGGAGCGTCGCCAGTCGGAGCGCCAAGAGGCGGAGCGGCGGGCCGCAGAGGCCGCACGCGTGAAGGCCCAGATCGCGGATCTCCAGAAGCAGGTGGCAGAGGCCCGCCGCGTCGGCGAGAGCACCAGTCAGGAGCTCGAGGGCGAGCGCAAGCGGCGCGCCGAGCTCGAGCGCCGGCTCGAGGCGGCCAACCAGACCGGCCGGGAGGCCCAGCGAGAGCAGAAGCGGCTGGCGGAGAGCCTCAAGACGCGCGAGAAGGCGCTGGCCAACGCGCAAGGCCGCGTGACAGAGGCGGAGCAGCTGGTGGCCAAGACCCGCACGCAGGCCGAGGAGTGGGTCGCAGGCGTTCGCGACACGACGGAGCGGCTCCATCAAGGACTCGAGGCAGAGCGCAAGCGGCGAGCCGAGCTCGAGAAGCGGCTGGAGACCACCACCGAGGCCGGTCGGGAGTTGCAGCGGGAGGCCAAGCAGCTGCGCGAAGCGAGCCGGCGCACCCGGCAGGAGCTCGATGCCGAACGCAAGAGGACCGTCGAGCTCGATCGCCAGCGGGCCGAGGTGGAACGCCGCGCCCAGGAGACCGAGAAGGTGCGGCAGCGCCAGGAGGCGGAGTCCCGCCGGCGGGTCGAGGAGGCCGAGAAAGCCCGTGCAAGCGCGGAGGAGACCGCGCGCAAGATCAAGCCGAAGCTTCAGCGCAAGCTTGACGCCGCCGAACAGGAGACAGCAAAGGCGCGCGCCGAGACCAAGCAGGCGCAGGCCGAGGCCAAGCAGCAGGTCGAGAGGACTCAGGCCCAGGCCAAGCAGCAGGTCGAGAGGACCCAGGCCGAGGCCAAGCAGCAGGTCAACCGGGCCCATGCGGAGGCCAAGCAGCAGGTGGAGAAGGCGCAGGCCGAGGCCAAGCAGCAGGTGGCCACGATGCGGGCGCAGGCCGAGCAGGAGCGCAACCAGCGCGCCGAGCTTCAGAAGGCGCACTCGGCGCTTCAGGCCGAGCTCGCGAAGGAGCGAGCGGCCTTCGGCGAAGAGCGAAAGCAGCTGCAGGCCAGGATCGGCGAGGCCCGCCAGGTCGCGCAGTCCACTCGCACCGACGCCGAGAAGGCGCGGAGCGAGCTCAGAACCGCGCGCCAGCAGGCCGAGACGGCCCTCGAGCAGCATCGCCGCGAGGTCGCGGGACTCCGCCAGCAGCTGGCGGCCGAGACCAAGTCGCTGCAAGGCGCCCGCAAGTCGATCGAGGAGCTCGAGGCCGTCAAGGCCGCACAACTCCAGAAGCTCGATCAAGCAGGCCAGCACGCATCGGAGCAGGAGCGCGCACTTGGAGAGCTGAAGCGCTTGCTGGAGCAGGAGCGAGGCCAGCGCGGCCAGGTGGAGCAGGAGCTTCAGGCCGAGCGCAAGGCGCTCGCTGACACGAAGAGCCAGCTCGGGGAAGCCACGACTGCGCAGCGGGCTACCGCGAAGGAGCTGGAGGACGCTCGCCAGGCCGCCGAGACCCAGAAGACGGAGGCCCAGCGCCGGGAGGCCGCGCTGTCGGAATCCCTGTCGGAGGCGCGCGCGTCAGCCGAGCACGAACGCACTGCGCGAGAGGGGATGGAGCAGCGTTTCCAGGCGATGCTCGAGCTCGAGGCGGACGCCCGCGAGGCACGCGAGCTGCGGGTCAAGCAGCTCGAGCGCGCCCTCGCCGAGGCGCAGCAGCTGGCCGGAGCGGCCCAGGCGAGGCCTCAGGCGGTCGAGAGCAAGCCCGAGGTGACGGAGGCGAGGCCGGAGCCAAAGCAGGCGAGGCCGGAGCCAGAGGAGGCGAAGCCCGACGTGACGGCGAAGCCGGACGTGACCGTGGCAAGGGCTCAGCCGACCGTGAGTCACCCGCGCGCCGAGGTCAGTGGGAAGCCGAAGTCGGACGGGGCCTCAGAGCAGGCGCAGCCGAAGGCGCCTGAGCCGCAGCCGGCGCACGGGAACGGTTCCGAGTCTGCCAAGAAGGAGGAAGCGGCCGCCGAAGAGGGCGGCTCGCGTGGAGGCCGCTTCACCAGGCGCCTGCGCCGCCGGTCAGCGGCCCGGCAGCTCAATTGCTCGGTGTGCCGGCGGCCCAGCCCGACTGGCACCGATCAGGAGATCCAGGCCAAGGGGTGGGCGCTGGAGGGCGATATGGGCCTCTGTCCAACATGCCAGCGCGACGGCTGGCAGCTGACCGAGGGATCCGGCGTTCCCACGCGGCGCTTCTCGGCGCGCCAGGCGCCGACCGAGGGCTAGTCAGTCGCCACACAGCGGCCAGGGGGCCGGCCGGCTAACGGCGCGTGATGCGCCGCTCTGCGCGGCCCGCCCGCACGCGAGCCAGCCTGCGGCGGCCCCGCTCTCCGAGTGCGGCGGCAGCCAGCGCTGCGCCCAGCCGGGGGTCGACCAGCCTCGACGGGTCGGTTCGCAGCGAGCCGCCGAGGTGGCGCAGCGCGGCCTGCCGGTTGCCTGACTCGATCTCATCCATCGCAGCCATCAGATGAGCCGCGCTGCGACGGCGCAGCCTCGGCCGTCGGGCAAGGCGCAGCTCGGGGAGCTCGCGCTCGACGATCTCCTCGAAGCGGTCGACCAGAGCCAACTCCTCGTCACCCCAGCCGCGTGAGCGCGAGGTCAGGCTGCCGAAATGGAGCCGCCTGCCACAGTCCCGCACCGCGAGGTAGCCGACCGGGTAGCGGACTGCGATGCGCATCCACATCTCCCAGTCGATGTTCTTGAACCGGCCGTCGAAGACGGGCCCGACGGCCTCGTACGCCTGGCGCCTCACCATGATCGTGGGAGAGCCGATGAGCATGTCGTGGAACAGCACGGGCACGAAGTCGATCGGTTCGTGCACGCCCTCCGACAGGCGGTATTCGACTGCCTCGAGCTCGTCGCCGCTCTCGTCGATCTCCCGCCAACTGGAGAAGACGAACCCGCACGCCGGCTGTGCGTCGAGGAAGTTGACCCGACGTTCGATGTAGTCGGGGTCCCAGACGTCGTCGTCGTGGAGCATCGCCACATACGGAGCGGAGCCCGCCTGGATCGCCTTCGACCAGTTGTCCGCCTGGGGGAGGACCTCACGCGTGGGGACGCACGAGACGCGGGGGTGATCGAGGTAGGGCTCGATCGTCTTGCTCGCGGGTCCGTCCCCCGGGTCGTTGTAGACGATCGTCAGGAGCCAGGAATCGACGGTCTGCGCGAGCACGGATTCGATCGCCTCGGCGAGGTGCGACGGGTCGCCGTAGGTCGGGATCACGGCGTCGACCTTCATGTCGGTGTGCGCTGCCATCACGCGGACCGGCGGCGGTCCCGCAGGCGCTTGAGCCGCGCTGTGGTCGCCGGCGCCCTTTCCCTCAGCTGGGCGCGCAGGGGATCGCCAACGTTGGTCCTAAGCGAGCGCATCCAGCGATGCGGATCGGACCGGCGGCCTCCCTTGAGCGCGGCGGCCAGGGCCGCGGCGAGGGCGGGATCCCCGTCCAGCCGTTCGACCGCCTCCAGGTTCTCCTGGACGAAGGCCCTCGTGTTCTCATCCTCGACCGAAATGCGAGAGACGCGGCGCAGGTCCACGGTGCCGGGCAGCGTCCGGCAGCGCTCCAGCGCTCCCACTACCTGCAGGTTGATCATGGTCCGAAGGCACTTCTCACATTCCCCGCAGTTATAGGCGGCGTCGCGGTTCTCCCAGCACACACGCAGCCAATCCATGGCCACCTCGCTGGCCGAGATGAATCGCACCTTCTCCACGCGGGTCGCCTCACATCCCTCATGAACGAAGGAGGTGGTCTCGGTGCTCCAGAGTGGATCGACGAGGGGGTGCGAGCCCCAGGGGAAGAGATCGGCGTAGGTGTGGGTCGCCGGGATCAGCACCTTCCGGAAGCGGTGCTGGAACAGGAGCCCGATGGTGGCCAGCACCGAGCCGTGGAAGAGACCCCACCCGACGTAGCGGTCGGAGAAGGACCGAATGTTGGTCTCTACCCGTACCAGCCGCTTCCCGAGCGCGGCGGCCACCTCCTCCACCATCGACGTGACCTCTCGCGCCAGAGACGGGCTCCCGTCAACTTGCAGGTCGAGACCCGAGCAGAAGATCAGGTCGGTGATCTCGTCCCGGTTCTTGAGCACGGTGTAGAACGAATCGACGCCGCCGCTGAAGAAGCAGGCCACGTCCGTGCCGCCGCCGCTCGCCGGCTCCCGGCTGTCTGCCTCGACCGAGGTCTTCGTAAAGCTCCGGTCCCAGACGTGGAGGATGTCCTGGAGCTGAGCTGCGCGGCTCAGCAGCAGGGGTGAGACCGGCCCCGGCAACCGAAGCGGTCCGCCGAGCTTCATCGCATGAAGCAGGCCGAAGGGATACAGCGAATCGATCTCCGGAGAGATCGGCTCGGAAGCGGAGAAGAAGAATGGATGGGTGGTCGTCCCGGTATCCAACGAGCCGGACAGGCGGTCGTCCTCCCGGGTCAGGTTCGTGTAGGCGATCAACGCGCGCCGCGGTGCGATCGACGGCGGTCCCGCAGCCGCTTGAGCCGCGCGGTCAGCCGCGGCGCCCGCGCCCAAAGCTGGCCGCGAGCGCGGGCTCCGAGCGCCGCTCTGGCCGACTCGATCCGAGCCAGGCGCGGGCCAAGCCTGAGAGCGCGCCCGAGAGCTCGCTCCAGAGCGGGATCACCGCCGGCCTGCTCGACGGCCACGAGGTTCTCGGTCACGAAGGCCCTTGCGTTGTCGTCGGGAATCCGAATCCTCGACACCGCGCGCAGGTCGAGGGTGTCGGGCAGGGTCCTGCAGCGACCAAGAGCCCCCGCCAGGTGCAGGGCGACCATCGTCCGCAGGCACTTCTCGCAGCGGCCGCAGTTGTACGTCGTCTCGGGAGGCTCGAAGCACACCCTGAGCCAGTTCATCGCCACCTCGCTAGATGAGATGAATCGCACCTTCTCGGGGCGCGTGGCCTCGCAGCCGTCGTGGAAGAACTGCGTCTCCTCGGTGCTCCACAGCGGATCGAGGAGCGGATGCGATCCCCACGGGAAGAGGTCGGCGTAGTTATGGGTGGAAGGGATGATCACCTTGCGAAAGCGGTGCTGAAACAGCAGACCCATCGCCGCCAGTATCGCGCCGTGGAAGTACCACCCCGAGATGTAGTGATCGGAGAACGAGCGGATGTCCGTGCGCACGACGACGAGGGTCTTGCCGAGGGCCTCGGCGACCTCCCGCGCCGTTGTCTCAGCGCGGCGCATCGGCGCCGGGTCGCCGTCGAGCCGCAGGTCGAAGCCCAGGGAGAAGATCAGGTGCTTGATCTCATCGTCGTGCTTGAGCACGCTGTAGAACGAGTCGACGCCTCCGCTGAAGAAGCAGGCCACCGCGTCCCCGACCGGTGCGCCGGGCGCGCGGGCGTCAGCCTCCACCTTCGTTCGCACGTAGCTGCCGTCCCAGGCGCAGAGAATGTCCTGGATCTGCGCTGCGCTGCCGAGGAGCCTGGGGGAGAGGGCGCCGGGGACGCGCACGACGTCGGCACCGGCCTTCATGGCGAGCTGCAGCGCGACCGGGAACAAAGCATCGAACTCGGTGCCGATCGGCTCCGACGCGGCAAAGAAGAAGGGGGAGGTGTGGCCGTCGAAGCTGATCGAACCGGACAGCCAGTTCGAGTCGGAGGACAGATCGCCGAAGCTGAGGGTCGGGCCGGGATGGGTGGCCGTAGTCATGCCCTGGCCGTCCTCGGTCAACGCGATCGACGCGAGTCGCGCGCCTGCTTCAGGCGAGCGGTGAGCCCTGGTGCCCGCGCCCAGAGCAGGGCCCGGGCCCGTGCGCCCGCCTTTGCTTTCGCCGCTTCGGCCCAGCGCTGCGGATCGATCCGTGGGCCGCCACGGAGCGCGAGAGCCAGCGCTCGGGCCAGCTCGGGATCATCTCCGGCCTCTTCGACCGCGGCGAGGTTCTGCTGCAGGTAGGCCCTGGTGCCCTCCCGCGCGATCCGAATTCGCGAGACGGCTCGCAAGTCCAACGTGTCGGGGAGCGTCCTGCAGCGACGGAGTGCCCCCGCCAGTCGTAGCGCGATCATCGTGCGCAGGCACTTCTCGCACCGGCCGCAGTTGTAGGCGGACTCGGGGTCCTCCCAGCACACCCTGAGCCAGTCCATCGCCGCGTCGGAGGTAGAGATGGCTCGCACCTTGTCGACTCGCGTGGCCTCGCAGCCATCGTGAACGAATTCCGTCTCTTCGGTGCTCCACAGCGGATCGAGCAACGGATGAGTTCCCAATGGGAAGAGGTCGGCAAAGCTGTGGGTAGACGGGATGATCACCTTGCGAAAGCGGTGCTGAAAGAGAAGACCCATCGCCGCCAGCATCGCGCCACTGAAGTCCCACCCCGAGACGTAGTGATCGGAGAACGAGCGGACGTCTGTCCGCATCACGACGAGCGGCTTGCCGAGGGCCTTGGCTGCCTCCCGCGCCAACACCTCGGCCTTCGCCCTCCTGGCGGGGTCGGCGTCGAGCCGCAGGTCGAAGCCCTCGGAAAAGATCAGGTGCGTGATCTCATCGTCGTGCTTGAGCACGCTGAAGAACGAGTCGACGCCCCCGCTGAAGAAGCACCCCACCTCGTCGCCGACCGGCGCGCCGGGCGCGCGGGCGTCAGCCTCGACCCTCGTCCGCTCGAAGCTCCTATCCCAGACATGCAGAATGTCCTGTATCTGCGGGGCGCTCCCCAACAGCCGAGGAGAGAGGGCCCCGGGAACCTCGAGGCAGTCCACGCCGGCCTTCATGGCCACAGGCAGAGCGATCGGGAACAGTGCATCGAGCTCGGGGCTGATCGGCTCTGACGAGGAGTAGAAGAAGGGGTAGGTCGCCTGGTCGATGGTGATCGAACCCGAGAGCCGATTCGAGTCAAGAGACAGGTCGCTGAAGCTGAGGGTCCCACTGCGGTGGTTCACCGCGATCACAGCCTCAGCCGGCCCTCGACGCGGTCACAAGAGCGCGGCCGACCGCAAGCGCCTCCTGCGGCGTGCGCGCCACGCGCACCGAAGGGTGCTCGCTGGTCCAGGTGGAGAGAAACGCCGTGATCTTGCCCGGCCCTGTGTCGACTACGACATGAGGCTTTCCCAGCAACGTGCAAAGTATGTGGCCATGCAGCCGATCCGTTACGACCACCTCCGCCGACGACAGCAACCGGAGGCCGGCGTGCAGCCGCTGCCGTGCCAGGCGATCGTAGATAGCGCGCGCCACGGGCATGCTGACGCCCGCTAGTCCGGGCCGGCGCATGAGCGGGGCCATGTATCTCCAGCTGAACTTCGAGAGAAGGTGGTTCCTGTAGGTGAAACCGGCATCGGAGCGATTCCGGCTGAGCCAGTCCGCCACCGTGACATCGGGTTCGCCCACGACCGCCAGCCGCTCGCCCCTTCCTTCCATGTCCGTCCGGGTCAGCCACAGCATCGGCGTCTTCGGCCGGCCCTTGTGACCCTGGCTGCCAAGGGCGAAAGCGCAATCGGGACACAGGTCGGATCGCGCTGCGAAGGCCTCGCGGCCGAGCTCGTGGCTCCGTCGGTCGCGCCATAGCAGGGTCAGAGCGGGATGAGAGTCCAACACCGCGCGAGCTCGCGTGAGGGCGTCCCGACTCGAGAAGTGCATCGATTGCGGAAGCTGCACGATCCTGTACCGGGTGAGCCGCGAAGCGATTCGCTCCCGCAGCTCCTGGGATCCGGGCCACATGTCCCCGAAGTTCCCGCCGCCATTCAGGAAGATCGTTCCGGCCTCTGGAAGCGCGCGGCGGAGCGACCCCTCGGAGAACGCATCGCCCTCGCACACGTAGCGCACCTCGGCACCCAATGCTCGGAGACCGGCACTGGCGCCCAGCCAGATCGCCGAGTCCCCGACGTTCGGGTGGTTCGGGAAGTCGACCAACGCCACAGGTTCGCCCGGTTCGACGTAGCTGCGGAGGGTGCTCAGGAAGGCGTCGGCCAGGGAGGCCACCCCTGCCGAAGGATTCATGGCCAAAGCGTATTCCAGGTCACATCCCGGCGGCACACCTAGAATCGGCGCCCAATGGCCCGCATTCCGGTCTCCGCGGTCATCCCGGCCTACAACAGGGAGGCACTGCTGGGACGGGCACTGGACAGCATCGCTCGCCAGCGCACCTGGCAGCCGGCTGAGGTCATCGTCGTTGACGACGGCTCCACCGACCGCACCGCGGAGGTGGCGGAGCAGCACGGCGCCAAGGTGGTGCGGCACGAGGAGAATCGGGGCCTGCCGGCCGCCAGGAACACGTGCTTCCGCTCCGCCAGCCAGCCGTGGCTCGCCCTGCTCGACTCCGACGACGAGTGGCTTCCCCACATGCTGGAGACCCTTTGGCCGTTACGCAACGGCCCCGTCATCGTG
>DATACN010000175.1:0-2497 GCA_036258995.1 Thermoleophilaceae bacterium
GTCTCGATCTTCGGCCGCGAGACTCCGGTCGAGGTCGGCTTCGACCAGGTGAAGAAGGTCTAGGGCGAGCCTCTAGGCTCCGACCGAGCCATGGCCAAGAAGGTCCTCACCCTCATCAAGCTCCAGGTGCCCGGCGGCGCCCCCAACCCGGCACCGCCGGTGGGTCCCGCGCTGGGCCAGCACGGCGTGAACATCATGGAGTTCTGCAAGGCCTTCAATGCCCAGACCCAGCAGGAGGGCGGCACGATCATCCCGGTGGAGATCACGGTCTACGAGGACCGCTCCTTCACCTTCATCACCAAGACGCCGCCGGCGGCCGTGCTGATCAAGCAGGCCATCGGGCTCGACAAGGGCTCGGGCGAGCCGAATCGCAACAAGGTCGGCACGATCAGCAGGGACCAGGTGCGCCAGATCGCGGAGAAGAAGATGCCCGACCTGAACGCCCACGACGTGGACCAGGCCAGCAAGATCATCGAGGGCACCGCGCGCTCGATGGGAGTGGACGTCGTCTGATGGCGAAGCGAGGCAAGCGCTACCTCCAGAGCCGCGAGACCTTCGACCGCGAGCAGCAGTACGCCCCGGCCGAGGCGGTCAAGCTGATCAAGGGCTTCCAGAGCACGAAGTTCGACGAGACCGTGGAAGTCCACATCCGCACGGGCCTCAACGTGCGCCACGCCGACCAGCAGCTGCGCGGCACCATCGCCCTGCCGCACGGGCTCGGCAAGGACATGACCGTGGCCGTGTTCGCCAAGGGCGACAAGGCGCGCGAGGCCGAGGAGGCCGGCGCCGACCATGTCGGCGACGAGGACCTGGCCAAGCGTGTCGAGGAGGAAGGCTTCACCGACTTCGACGTTGCCATCGCCACCCCCGACTTGATGCCGGTGGTCGGCAAGCTCGGCCGCATCCTCGGTCCCCAGGGCAAGATGCCGAACCCCAAGGTCGGGACCGTCACGAACGACATCGCCAAGGCGGTGAGCGAGTCGAAGGCCGGCAAGATCGAGTACCGCACCGACCGCATGGCCATCGTGCACCTGGCGATCGGGAAGATCGGGTTCGACGAGCAGGCCCTGCTGGAGAACTACGCGGCGCTGATCGAGGAGATCACCCGCGCCAAGCCGGCCGCGGCCAAGGGCCGCTACCTGAAGACCGTGACGCTCACGACCACCATGGGCCCGGGAGTCCGGGTCGACCCCGCGCGCACCCGCGGGATCGTCGAGGAGGCGGCCTCGCTAGCCTGAGCCCGCCAGACCTTTCCTGCCCCAGACCACCGGCATCCGTAAGTCCAGTGCAGGCGGAGACATGAACAAGGAACAGAAAGCAGCAGTAGTCGACGACGTCGCGGCCCAGATCGAGGGGGCCGAAGCCGTGCTCGCCGTGGACTACCGCGGCATCTCGGTGCCTCAGGCGGCCGAGCTGCGCCAGAAGCTGAACGACGCCGGCGCGCGCTTCCGCGTCGTCAAGAACACGCTGACCATCCGGGCGGCCGAGAAGGCCGGGGCCGACGACCTCAAGGAGCTGCTCGAGGGCCCCACGGCCTTCACGTTCGTGGCCGCCGAGGGCGGCGACGTGGCCATGGCGGCGAAGGCCCTGTCCCAGTTCCGCCGCGAGCACGAGATCCTCGACTTCAAGGGCGGCCGCATGAACGGCGAGCCGCTGACCGTCGAGCAGCTGCAGGCGCTGGCGCGCCTCCCAGCCCGCGACGTGCTCAGCGGCCAGCTCGTCGGCGTGCTGGCCTCGCCGGTCACCGGCTTGGTCCGAGGCCTCAACCAGCTGATCGCCGGCCTGGCCATGCAGCTCGGTCAGATCGCCGAGCAGGGCCTGGTCGGCGGCGAAGCGCCGGCAGCCGAGGACAAGCCCCAGGAGGCCGAGCAGGGAGCGGAGGAGGACGCCGCCGAGTCCGAGGCAGAGGAGTCCGCGGGCGAGGAGAGCGGCGAGGAGCCATCGACCGAGACCGACACGCCCGACCAGGGCGACGAAACTGACACGCCCTCCGAGGGCGAAGAAGAGAAGGAGGGCTAGTGCCTACCACCGAGGAATGGATCGACGAGCTGAAGAGCATCTCTGTGCTCGAGCTGTCCGAGCGGATCAAGGCGCTCGAGGAGGCCTTCGGGGTCTCGGCGACCGCCGTGGCCGCCGCCGCACCGGCCGCGGGCGCCGCCGCCGGTGACGGCGCTGCCGTCGAGGAGGAGTCGAGCACCGTCGACGTGGTGCTGACCGAGGCCGGCGACAAGAAGATCCAGGTGATCAAGGTCGTCCGCGCGGCCACCGGCCTCGGTCTCAAGGAGGCCAAGGCGCTGGTGGACGAGGCGCCGAAGCCGGTCAAGGAGGGCGTCGAGCGCGAGGAGGCCGACAAGCTCAAGGCCGAGCTCGAGGAGGCCGGTGGCGGCGTCGAGCTGAAGTAGCCGGCCCGCAACAGGGGCGTCGCGGGTCGCGCGGCGCCCCAAAGCGCGCTACGCTTTCTCGCGAGGCCTATAGCCGTAGCCGTCCCTCGAGCGGC
>DATACN010000176.1:0-6918 GCA_036258995.1 Thermoleophilaceae bacterium
TCGAGTCGAAGGACGACCGCATCGAGCTGAACCTCTACATCGTCGGCGAGGAAGCCGAGGACGAGGAAGGCGCCCAGCGAGAAGGAGGGCAGGAGGAGTGAAGCTCGCCTACTGGCCGGGCTGCGTCTCGCGCGGCTTCACCCCCGAGCTGCACGGCGCGATGGCGGCTGTGGCGCCCCTGCTCGGCTTGGAGCTCGTCGAGCTCGACCGCGCCAACTGCTGCGGCGCCGGCGTGATCGCCGAGCACAACCAGGAGCTCGTGGACACGCTCAACGCGCGCACCTTCGCCATGGCCCAGAAGGTGGAAGGCGCGGCGGGGATGATGAACATCTGCTCGACCTGCCAGGGCGCGCAGTCGGAGTGCCAGGAGCGCCTGGACGCCTCAGGCGACTATCGAAAGCACGTGAACTCCCACCTGACCGCCGAGGGCCTCTCCTACGAGAAGGACGCCGGCTGGTGGAACAAGAACCTGCTCTGGCTGCTGGTCGAGGAGATCGGGCTGGAAACCGTGCGCGAGAAGGTGGAGCGGCCGCTGGATGGCCTTCGCGTCGCGCCCTTCTACGGCTGCTACATCGTCCGGCCGACCCGGCGGCTGGGATACGCGGACCATCCCGAGCGCGACCGCTATCTCGACCAGCTGATCGAGGTCCTGGGGGCCGAGCCCGTCGAGTACGCCGGCTCGCACAAGTGCTGCGGGTTTCCGGTCATCACGATGAACCGCACCACCTCGCTGCGCCAGGCGGGCCGGCACCTGGCCGACGCCATCGACGCCGGCGCCGACTGCCTGGTGACGCCCTGCCCGCTCTGCCACCTGAACCTCGACATGCAGCAGCCGGCCGCCGAGCGCTACGCGGAGCGCGACCTGGGCGTACCGGTGCTCCACCTGCCGCAGCTCGTGGGCCTTGCGCTGGGGCTCGAGCCCAAGGAGCTCGGCATGGGCGGGCACGTGGTCTCGACGCGCGACGTCCAGCGCAAGCTGGCGGCGGGCGCGGCGGCTTAGCGGCGGGCGCCGGCTTTAGCGGCGGGCGGCCGCCGAGCGGCCTGCGCGTCTTCCCTTGCGGGCGCGCTTGCCCCGGTGGCGGGTGCGATGCTCCGGCCCCGCTCGACGCACCCGGCCGGCGCGCGGTCGGCGCCGGCGGCTGCGGCCCGACGACTGGGCCACGCCGGTGCCGAGCGTCACCCGCGGGTCGTACAGCGAGCACCCGGGGGCCCCGCTGAAGGGCTCCGCGTACATGAGGTCGTCCTCGTCGGGCGAGTGGCCGTGGCCGAGCAGGTGTCCCCACTCGTGCGCGATGATCGTGCACGCGATCCGGCTGGGCGGCGCCGGCCAGAAGTCGCGGTCGAGCCACATCCGGCAGCCGGGCTGCTCCGCGGTCGCCACGATGTCCGGATCCGGGTTGTCGTAGAGGACAACGTGCAGCGGGATCCGCTCGCCGCCCGGGCCGGCGCAGCTCGGCGCGGGTGCATCCCAGTGGGCTTGGGCGATCTCGAAGTAAGACTCGAGGTCTGCGTCCATGAACGGCTCGCCGTGATCGGCAAGGGCCGCGGAAGGAGCGGACATCGCGCCGATGAGAGCGCATAGGGCGATGAGCTTTCGGGGGACTCGAGACATGGCTTCCCTGCCCGGCTTGGCCCCGGTATTCGGCAGGAAAGCTCCCGAGCGAGAGCCTGGGAGGCAAAAACGGACTCAGAAGCGAGGAGAAACGGGCCCATCAACGAGAAAACCGGCCTGTGCTGGCCGGCTCTCGTGATGCTGGCGTACCCCAGTCCGCCCTTGCAAGCTTTGTGCCACGGAATGGTGCAAGTCGCGTGGCGGGATTACATCCCCTGTAACGAGTGATCTTGGGAGGACTTGCGGGGTGAATTTCGGAAATAGCTTCGGGGGAGGATCGGGGGATGGCGACCTCACCCCTTCTCCCCCCTCGAGGCGTAGACTCAGGGAAGTGGCGTCCCCCACCACCGTCGTGACCGCGAAGTTCGAGGATCTCGTCGCGGTCGGCCTGACCCGCCTCATCTCCGAAGAGCCGAACCTCGAGCTCGTCGCGGCCGACGTCGCGACCGAGCACATCGAGCGCGCCATCGAGGAATGCCGGCCATCGGTGGTGGTCCTCAACTTCGGCTCGCTGGGAAGCCCCGCCCAGGTCTTCGAGCTGCACAAGGCCCACCCGGAGACCCGGATAGTGGTGCTGGCCAACAGGCCCACCGCGGCCGAGTGCAACCAGATGATCTCGTTCGGCGCCACGGCCTGCCTGGCGAAGGAGGTCGAGGGGCGCGACGTGATCAACGCCATCCACCTCGCCTCCCGCGGGATGCACGTGCTCCCGCGCTCCGCGGGCGAGGGCGAGCCGGTCGAGAACCTGGTCGTGCAGGGCTCGGACCTGCTCACCCCGCGCGAGGCCGACGTGCTCGAGCTGCTGCAGGAGGGCGCCACCAACGCCCAGATCGCGCACTCGCTCTCGATCGGGGTCGAGACCGTGCGCACGCACGCGCGCAACATCTATCGCAAGCTCGGCATCTCCTCGCGGCGCGAGCTGGGCCGCCTGACCAGGCAGGACTCGGCGGTGGTGCGCGAGCTCCAGCCGCGCTAGTGCGAAGCGCTTGGCCGCTGCGCTAAGCCGCCTGGGCGCTGCGCAGCAGGCCGCGCACGCGCAGGAGCTCGGCGACCTGCACCGCGTTGGTGGCGGCACCCTTGCGGAGGTTGTCGCCCACCACCCAGAGGTTCAGGCAGCGCTCGTGAGACGGGTCACGGCGGATGCGGCCGACGAGCACGTCGTCGCGACCCGCGGCGTCGATGGCGAGCGGATAGACCGCGTGCGCGGGGTCGTCCACGACCGTGACTCCCGGCGCCGAGGCCAGGAGCTCGCGGCATGCCTCGGGCGAGAGGTCGTCGCGGGTCTGCACGTTGACCGCCTCGGAGTGGCCCGTGTACACGGGCACGCGAGCGCAGGTGGCCGAGATGCCGACATCCTCGGTCCCGAGGATCTTGCGCGTCTCGCGCATCATCTTGCGCTCCTCCGTCGTGTAGTCGTCGCCCTCGTTGAACGACTCGACCTGAGGCAACACGTTGAAGGCAATCTGGTGCGGGTAGACGCTCGGCGGCGGCAGCTCGTCGGCCTCGAGCACCGCCGCGACCTGGTCGTGCAGCTCCTCCACGGCGCGCTGGCCCGTCCCCGATACGGACTGGTAGGTGGCGACAACGATCCGCTCGATGCCGGCGGCGTCGAGGATCGGCTTGAGCGCCACGACCATCTGCATGGTCGAGCAGTTCGGGTTGGCCACGATCCCGTTGTGGCCGTCGAGCGCCTCCGGATTGACCTCGGCCACGACGAGCGGAACGTCCTCGCTCATCCGCCAGTAGGAGGAGTTGTCGACCACCACCGCACCGGCGTCGGCGAAGCGCGGCGCCCACTCCTCGCTGACCGAGGACCCGGCGGAGAAGAGCGCCAGGTCGAAGCCCTGTATCGCGTCATCGGACAGGGCGCGAACCTCGAGGTCGCGGTCACCCCAGTCGACGGTGCGGCCCGCGGAGCGCTCGGAGGCGAACGGCACCACCTCGTCCGCGGGAAAGGTGCGCTCGCGCATGACGCCGAGGATCGTCGAGCCCACCGCCCCGGTGGCCCCTACGACAGCGACCCTCATACCGGCTCGCCCTCGGCGCGCACCACCGGCCGGTGGTCGCCCGCCACCTCCTCCGGCCGCACCGCGTCGGCACCGAGCTCGAAGGCTGTGTGGAGCTCGCGGACCGCGGTCTGCACGTCCTGCTCGCGCACCACGCAGGAGATCTTGATGGGGGACGTGGAGATCATCTCGATGTTCACGCCGGCGTCGCCGAGCGCCTTGAAGGTCGTGTGGGCCACACCCGGATGGCTCTTCATTCCAGCTCCGACGACCGACACCTTGCCCATCGCCTCGTCGGTCTGGACCTCGCCGAAGCCGAGCTCCCCCTTGAGCGCGGCGAGCGCCTCGCGCGCGGCTGCCAGGTCCTCGCGTGGGACGGTGAAGGACATGTCGGCCAGGTGGCCGTCGGTCTGCGGCTCGTTCTGGATGATCATGTCGACGTTGACGCTCGCCCCCGCGAGCGCGCCCATCACCGCCGCCGCTATCCCGGGGCGGTCGGGGAGGCCCGTGAGGGTCACGCGCGCCTCCGCCGTCGAATGGGTGACTGCTGTGACGAGGGGTCGTTCCATGGTCTGCTGCTCGTCGACGACCACGGTACCCGGTCCATCCTCGAAGCTGGAGCGGCAGTGGATCCGCACGCCGTGGTTCCGCGCGTACTCGACCGAGCGCAGCTGGAGAACCCCGGCCCCCGAGGCCGACATCTCGAGCATCTCCTCGAAGGTCACGACGGGCAGCTTGCGCGCCTCTGGCACGATGCGGGGGTCGGCGCTGAAGACCCCGGAAACGTCGGTGAAGATCTCGCACACGTCGGCGCCGAGCGCGGCGGCCAGGGCCACGGCGGTCGTGTCGGACCCGCCGCGGCCGAGCGTGGTCACGTCGAAGGCGGTCGACACCCCCTGGAAGCCGGCGACGAGGGCGATCTTGCCGTCCTCGAGGGCCGACCGGATGCGGTCGGCCTTCACTTCCACGATCTTGGCCTTGGTGTGCGAGGTGTCGGTGACGATGCCGGCCTGCGAGCCGGTGAAGGAGATGGCCTCGTGACCGAGATCGTTGATCACCATCGCCGCGAGAGCGCACGAGATCCGCTCGCCGGTCGAGAGCAGCATGTCCATCTCGCGGGGATGGGGTCGGGGCGAGACCTCATGGGCCATCTCGACGAGCTCGTCGGTGTGATGGCCGCGCGCGGACAGCACCGCGGCCACGCGGTTTCCCTCCTCCTTGCGTTGCACGATCCGCTCCGCGGCGCGCTTGATCCGCTCGGCGTCGGCTACCGAGGTCCCGCCGAACTTCATGACCACGGTCTCGGCCGAGACCGGTGCTACGGGCATGGCGCTGAAAGATAGCCTTCGCTCCTTCGGCCAAAGCCTGCGCGCCCGCGCCCGCGCGCGCTTCGCACCGCTCGTGCGGCTGGCGCGGCGCCGGCCACTGCCCGTCGCTCTCCTCGCCGCGATCGCGGTGGCCGCGCTGGTCGGCGGCGCGATTGCCGGCGGAGGCGGCGACGAGCCGGCCGGGCCGGTGCCCGAGGCGAGCCAGGGCAAGGCGCCCGAGCGGATCTCATTCCTCGCTCGCCTCATCCCGCCGGCGCCGGAGCGGCGCAGCCGGCGGCCATCGGGGCCAAACGTGCCGCGCAGCGTGGCCGACCTCGCTCGCCGGCTGCCCACGGACCGCAAGGTCGCTCAGCTGTTCCTGCTGGGGTTTCGCGGCACCGACCTGACCGCCGACATCTACGAGCAGCTGCAGCGGCTCGACCTCGGCGGCGTCGTGATCAGCGCCGCCAACTACACCGACGCCGTTCTGCTCGGGCAGCAGGCAGCCGAGGCGGTCGTGGTCTCGCGCCAGTCCCGGCGGGTACCGCCGCTCGTCATGGCCCAGCAGGAGGGCGGCGAGTTCAACTCGTTCCCCGACCTGCCGCCCTCGCTCGCGCCCGCCGACCTGGCCTCCGCCGCCGAGGCCGCCGAGGAGGCGGCGGCTTCGGCGTCGAACCTGCGCCAGCTCAATCTGACCGGCGTGCTGGGCCCCGTGATCGACGTCGGCCTGTCCACCGATCCCGCTCTCGGGGCCCGCGTGTACTCCGACGATCCGCGCGAGGTGGCGAGTTTCGCCGCGGCCACGGTCCGCGCGTACAACGAGGAAGGGGTGCTGAGCTCGCCGGGCCACTTCCCCGGACTGGGGTCTGGCTCGGCGTCGACCGAGGAGGCGCCCTCGAGCGTGGGCCTGACCGTCGACGAGCTGGCCGAGCGAGACCTCGTCCCGTTCCGCGCCGCCTTCCGGGCGGGGGCACCGGCGGTGATCCTGAGCAGCGCCCTCTACGAGCCCAGCGACTTCACGATTCCCGGCGTCCTCGACCGCGCGATCGCCACCGGGCTGCTGCGCCGGCGCATGCGCTTCCGCGGCGTGGCGATCACCGACGACCTGGCCGACCCGGCCATCACCACCTTTACCTCCGTAGCCGACGCCGCCGTGCAGGCCATACGAGCGGGAGCCGACATGCTGTTCGTCTCCGGCCCGCCGGGCGACCAGCGAGCCGCCTACGTGGCGGTGCTGCGAGCGGCCCGCCGCGGCGGCATAACCCGCAGGCGCCTCGACGAGGCGGTGCTGCGCATCCTGGCGGCGAAGCGGCGGTACGGACTGATCCGCTAGAGAGCCTGGCGGCTGCGGAAGGCGCGGCCCAGGGTGATCTCGTCCGCGTACTCGAGGTCGGCGCCCACGGGCAGGCCGCTCGCCAGTCGTGTGACCGTCACCTCAGGCGCCTTGTCTCGCAGCGAGTCGGCCAGGTGGAGAGCGGTGGCCTCGCCGGTGGTCGTGGCGTTGGTGGCGATCACCACCTCGCGTACCCCGTTGCCGTTCGAGACCCTCGTCATCAGCTCCGCGATGTGCAGATCCTCGGGGTCGACACCGTCGATCGGCGAGAGCGCCCCGCCCAGCACGTGGTAGCGGCCGTGGAACTCGTTGGTGCGCTCGATCGGGATCACGTCGCTGGGCTGCTCGACCACGCACAGCACCGCGGCCTCGCGCCGCTCGTCCTGGCAGATGCGGCAGGTGGCCTCGGTGGCCAGGTTGAAGCAGACCTCGCACTGGCCGACGGTCTCCTTGACCTCGCGGATGGCGTCGGCGAGCGGCAGCGCGTCCTCGTCGGAGGCGCTTAGCAGGTGAAACGCAAGCCGCTGCGCGGTGCGCTGCCCGATGCCGGGCAGCCGCGCCAGCTCGGTGATCAACCGGTTGACGGGTGGTGCGAACAGAACAGCCGAGCCTAACTCTCGGCCCGGCTGTTTCTAGAGGCCCGGAAGTCCCATGCCGCCG
>DATACN010000177.1:0-3699 GCA_036258995.1 Thermoleophilaceae bacterium
CGGCGGGTGCGCTCAGCGAGAGGGCGAGCGTGACGATCCCGATGAGCGTCCAGCGTCGCTGCGTCAGGGGAGCCTGTCGAAGGCGGCGATCCAAACCCAGGCCGACCCTACACCCGTTTCCCCGTCTCGTCCAGGAATTCCGCGATGAGCTCGGCGACGGCAGCCGGTTGCTGGAGATGGGCGGCATGGCCGGCATCGGGGACCACCTCGGCCCGCGCGTTCCGAGCCTCGCGCGCGATGCGGCGGGCCGCGGCCGAGTAGCGCTCGTCGCGGGCGCCGGCCAGCGCGAGCCACGGCAGCCGGATCTCCCACAACTCGTGCCAGACGGGGTCGAGTGTTCCCTGGCCGGCGGTCCGCAGCACCAGCGCGAGCTCGCGCGGGTCGTGGCTTACGCGGCCCTCGCGCTGGTTCTCCACCAGCGGGTCGGACTGGTCGGCGAACAGCGGCTGGCGCTCCCAGACGGCGACGATGTCCTCGATCGCGGCCGTCTCCATCCATGCGGCGATCTTCTCGTCCGCCCGGGCCCGCTCCGCGCGGGCGGCGGGCTCGTCGATCCCGGCACTTGCGCCGACCGTGATGAGCCCTGCGTAGAACGATGGGTCGCGCAGGGCGGCGTGGACCGCGAGGCGTCCCCCGAGGGAGTAGCCGCACAGCACGGCTCCCTCCCCCGCGTCGGCGATCTCGCGAAGGCGACCCTCGAAGCTGTGCTCGCGGTGGTCGAGCAAGGTGCTCGGATAACGGTCGGGCAGCAGCTCGGCGACCGGCGCCCAGGCGCTCCCGCGCTGCATGAAGCCCGGCACGAAAAGCACGCGTGTGGTGGGGTTCACGTGCCCGAGATGATCCCGATCAACCGCACCTACGCGCCGCTCCAGGCTTTCGTCGACGAGCTGCGCCGCTGCGGCATGACCTACGCGGTCACCTGTCCCGGCTCGCGCAACGCCCCGATCGCGCTGACCCTCGCCGCGCAGGACGGGATCGATTGCGTGTCGGTGATCGACGAGCGGTCGGCCGGCTATCTGGCGCTCGGGATGGCCAAGTCGAGCGGCCGGCCGGTGGCGATCACCTGCACCTCCGGCACCGCGGCGGCCAACCTCCACCCCGCGGTCTGCGAGGCGTTCGAGGCGCGGGTACCGCTGCTCGTGCTGACCGCGGACCGGCCGCCCGAGCTGCGAGAGGTCGGCGCCGGGCAGTCCATCGACCAGATCGAGCTCTACGGCAGCGCCGCCAAGTGGTTCGTCGAGGTCGGCAACCACGAGCCACGGCGCGAGACGGCGGTGCACCATCGCGCGCTGGCCTGCCGCGCGTTCTGGACGGCCGGCGGAGGCCGCCCCGGGCCCGTCCACCTCAACTTCTCGCTGCGGGAGCCGCTCGCCCCGGCGCCCGAGGAGCTGGAGGCCGACGACTGGGCGGGGCGGCCGGGTGGACAGCCGTGGGTCGAGCTGCGCGAGCACTCGAGCGCGCCGCACGCGAACGACGTGCAGCAGCTGGCCGAGCGCGTGGCCGCGGCGCCGCGCGGGGCGATTGTGTGCGGTCCGGTCGCGGAGGACGTAGCCGAGCCCGTCGCCCGGCTTGCGGCGGAGGCGGGGTGGCCGGTGCTCGCCGAGCCGGCGTCGGGGCTTCGCTGCGGCGAGCACGACCGCTCGCACGTGATCGCCCACTACGACGTGCTGCTTCGCTCGGAGGCCTTCTCCGCCGCCCATGCCGCCGAGCTCGTGATCCGCGTGGGCGACACGCCCACCTCGAAGCCCCTGCGGGCCTGGCTCGGAGCGGCTCCGCAGGTGGTGATCGATCCGCACGCCGCCTGGCACGAGCCGACCCGGGCGGCCGAGCTCGTGCTCCACGCCGCGGCGAGCCCCGCCTGCGATGCGCTTGCCGCGGCGCTCGAGCTGCGCTCGCCGAGAAGCGACCCCGGCTGGCTGGCGGCCTGGCGTGACGCGGACGCCCTGGTTGCGCCGGAGCTGGCCAAGGCCGCCGACCCCTTCGAGCCGAAGCTGCTCGCCGCGCTCGAGCCGGCGCTTCCCGACGACGCACTGGTGTGGCTGAGCTCGTCGATGCCGGTGCGCGACGTCGAGTCCTTCTTCCCACAGTCGCCCAAGCCGCTGCGCTTCCTGGCAAACCGCGGCGCCAACGGGATCGACGGGGTGGTGTCCTCGGCCGCCGGAGCGGCTCTCGCCGGCGGGCGGCCGGCGTTCCTCCTCACCGGCGAGCTGGCCCTGCTGCACGACCTGGGCGGCCTGCTGGCCGCCGGACGAGCCGGGGCCGAGCTGACCATCGTCTGCCTGAACAACGGCGGCGGGGCCATCTTCGACTTCCTGCCCGTGGCGGAGCACGCCGAGCCCGAGCTCTACGAGCGCCACATCGCCACGCCCGCGGGCATCGACCTCGAGCGGGTCGCGGCGCTCGCCGGCCTTCCGCACTCCCTGGCCTCCACTCCTGGCGATCTCGAAGCCGCGATCTCCGCGCCGGGACTGGTCGAAGTCCGCACCGATCGCCAGGCCAACGTCCGGGAGCACCGCGAGCTCGCCGAGCGGGTAGCCGCGAGACTCGCCTCCTGAGCGGCCGTTTGCGGGACCGGTCCGCGGGGCAACGTGTCCCCATGGCTGACGAAGAGAGAGACAGGGACCGGGCGCCGGCGGCGGACGAGGTTCGCGCCCGCCAGCGTGACGAGTACGGCGGGCTCAACTGGGGAGCGGCCTTCTTCGGCTGGCTGGTGGCCATCGGCATGGCCGCCATCCTCACCGGGATCCTGAGCGCGGCCGGGGCCGCGATCGGCCTGACCGAGGTCAGCGGTTCCGAGGCGCGCGGCAGCGCCGAGGAGATCAGCCTGTTGGGGGCGATCGTGCTGGTGCTGATCCTCGCGCTGGCCTACTACTGCGGCGGCTACGTGAGCGGGCGAATGTCACGCTTCGATGGCGCCCGCCAGGGCGTGGGCACCTGGGTGATCGGGCTGCTGGTGACGATCCTGCTGGCGGTTCTGGGCGCCATCGCCGACGCGGAGTACAACGTGCTGGCCAAGCTCGAGCTACCGCGGATCCCGGTGGACGAGGGGTCGCTGACGACGGGCGGGATCATCGCCCTGATCGCCGTCCTCCTGCTGACCCTGCTGGCCGCCATCCTCGGCGGAAAGGCCGGCGAGCGCTACCACCGGAAAGTCGACCGCGTGGGCTTCGAGGCCGCGCGCGCCTAGGCCAACAGCGGAAGCAGTGCCTCGAGCTTGACCTCGCTCTCGGCCAGCTCGTCGGCGGGCACCGAGTCGCCCACTATTCCGCAGCCCGCGTAGAGGTGGGCCACGCTGCCGCGCAGGAGCGCGCAGCGCAGTGCCACGCAGAACTCGCCGTCGCCTGACAGGTCCATCCAGCCGATCGCCCCGGCGTACCAGCCGCGGTCCAGGCCCTCCAGGGCGGGGATGAGGGACTCGGCGGGCTCCGGCGGCTCGCCGCCCACGGCCGGCGTAGGGTGAAGCAGCCCCGCCAGCTCGAGCGCCGAGCGGGGCTCGCGCAGCTGTGCCCGGATGGGGGTGGCCAGGTGCTGGACGTTCTGCACGCGCACCAGGGAGGGAGCTTCGGCCGCCGCAGTCCAGAGGCTGATGCGCTCGAGCGTGCGCTCGATGCGTGCGGCCACGATGCGATGCTCCTGGAGGTCTTTGGTGCTCTGGCGCAGCCGCTCCCCGAGATGGTCGTCCACGGCCGGATCGGCGCT
>DATACN010000178.1:0-2278 GCA_036258995.1 Thermoleophilaceae bacterium
GCCGGCGCCGGCCCTCGTCAAGGTCGTCTCGTGCTCGCCGGGCGAGGGGAGCGCGGTCTTCTACGGCCGCATGCGCAGCGTCGCGGGCGCCGAGCGCATGAGCATGCGCTTCGGCCTGCTCGAGCGGACGGCTGACGGTCCCTACGAGCGGGTGCGGGCGCCCAGGCTCGCGCGCCGGCGCATGTCCCGGCCGGGAGTCTCCGTGTTCGGCTACCGCCAGAGGGTCAAGGGCCTCTCGGAGCACGCGGCCTACCGCGCGCGGGTCGACTTCCGCTGGCACGACGCCGACGGCGACGTGATCCGCCGGACCCAGCGCCGCTCCCGGGCCTGCAGCCAGGCCGGCCCGCTTCCGAACCTGCGGGCGCGCGTGGCGGGCAGCGGGGCGACTGCCACGCCGGGCGTGTCGCGCTACTCGGTGCGCGTCGTGAACGCCGGTGAGGCGTCCGCCGACGAGGTGGCCGTCGGCTTCGCGGTGGACGGGTCGGCGATCGACACCCAGACGGTCCCGCGCCTGGAAGCCGGTGAGGGACGCGCGCTCGATTTCCGCGGCCCCCGCTGTCAGGGATCGGTGCGGACCACGGCCGATCCCGCCAACGGCATCCGCGAGTCCTCCGAGGCAGACAATTCCCAGACGCTCACCTGCGACCAGCTCAAGCGCCGCTAGCTCACGAGACTTCCCGGGCGCGCCGATACGATGGCTGAGATGAGGCCTGAGGGCACTCGCGAGGCGACAACCGACGCCCCGGTCGGCGGCCAGGCCGTGCTGGAGGGCGTGATGATGCGCGGCGTCTCGACCTGGGCCGTCGCCGTGCGCCACCCCTCGGCCGAGCAGCTCGCGGCCGGAGGGCCCAGCTCGCGCGAGGGCGCCAAGGGCGAGATCGAAGTGATCTCGGAGCCGCTCGTGTCGTGGACGAAGCGGCACAGGCTGCTGCGGCTGCCGGTCGTCCGCGGCGTGGTGGCGCTGGCGGAGTCGCTGAAGATCGGCTTCCGGGCGCTCGGCATCTCGGCGAACGCCCAGGTCCCTCCCGACGAGGATGGCGGCAAGCAGGAGATCGGTGGCGCGGCCTGGGCGGGGACGATCGCCTTCGCCCTCCTGTTCGCGATCGGCCTGTTCTTCCTGCTGCCGGCCGGCTTGACGAACATCTTCTCCGACGACATCCCCAACTCGATCGTCTTCGTGGTGATCGAGAAGCTGGTGCGGATCGCGATCTTCCTCGGCTACCTGTGGCTGATCTCGCGGATGCCCGACCTGCAGCGCGTGTTCGAGTACCACGGCGCCGAGCACAAGACGATCTCCTGCTACGAGGCCGGTCAGCCGCTCACGCCGGAGAACGCCGCGCAGTACTCGCGCTTCCATCCCCGCTGCGGCACGAGCTTCCTGCTGATCGTGATGATCGTGGCCATCTTCGTCTTCGCGCCGCTCGGCAAGCTCGACTGGCACTGGCTGTTCATCTCGCGCGTGGTGGGAATTCCGCTCGTCGCCGGCCTGGCCTTCGAGGTGATCAAGTGGTTCGGCCGCAACCGCACCAAGCGCTGGGCACGGATCCTGATGTGGCCCGGCATCCAGCTCCAGCGGCTGACGACGCGTGAGCCCGACCTGTCCCAGCTCGCCGTGGCGATCGCCGCCCTCGAGGCCGTGCTCGCGGTCGAGAACCCGCGCGAGGCGAGCGCCGAGGACAAGGTCGGCATGGAGGTCGTGGCGTAAGTCACGACCGTTTGCCCGGTTCTCCTCCGGGTAGGGCCATAGCAGGACGTTTTCGACACGAGGAGACGATCACTATGGCTACGCAGACGAAGGCTGATCGGTCCAGGGCGGCGAAGAAGGCCGCCGCGACGCGCAAGCGCAAGCAGGCGCAGGGCGCCGGCGGCCAGGCCAGGCAGTCCGCCGAGAGCGCGGCCCGGGCCGCGGGACGCGCCGCCAAGCAGGCCGGCGACGCCGCGAAGCGCGCGGCGGACGCTGCTGCCAAGGCCGTTCGCTAGGCGATAGCCGCGTACCAGATCCCGAACCCGAGGCCGAACAGCCCAAGGGCCGGGATCAGCAAAGAGCGGTAGACAGGCTCGACCGCCGGCCTGGTGAGTAGCCAGGCGAAGGCGGTCGTGAACAGTGCCATGGACAGGATCGAGGCGGGCGCGAACGCGGCCAGCGCGAGCGCCGCTTCGAGCTGTCCCGGCACGGCCGCGATCAGCAGCACCACGACGGCGCCCGTCCCGGCCAGGCCGTGGAGCATTCCGATGCCGATGGCCTGCACGGGACTTCGCAGCGGAAAGGCCTCATGCC
>DATACN010000179.1:0-6574 GCA_036258995.1 Thermoleophilaceae bacterium
CGACGGTGGCGGTCGCGGTGCCGACGGTGGCGGTCGCGGTGGCGGTGCGGGCGGCGGCGGTGGCGGCCGTCGTGGCGGCGGCCTCCAGCAGTTGCTGAACGACCTGCTCGGGGGCGCACCCCGCCCGGACGTTCGCGTTCCGCGCCACGGGCTCCCCGCGCCACCCGGGCCGGCGCCGGATCCGCGGGCCCTCGATGACTCCTCGTCCCTCCTCGACTTCCTGCTCGGACCGTGACCCGCCGCCCGAAGACATCGCTCGTGGCGAGCCCGGTCCTTGTCGGGGCGGTGACCGTGCTGGTCGTGGTCATCGCGGTGGCCCTCGCCTACAACGCGAACAACGGCCTGCCGTTCGCGCCGTCGCTCGAGCTGCGGGTGCAGGCCGAGAACGGGGCCGCGCTCACCAAGGGCTCGGAGGTTCGCGAGGGCGGCGTGCGGATCGGTTTCGTGCGCCGGCTGCGGACCACCCGGCTCGAGAACGGCCGGGCGGCGGCCGAGCTCGACGTGAGGCTCGACGGCAACGCCGCCGGCGACCTGCCGGTCGACACGACCTTCGTCATCCGGCCGCGCTCCCCGCTCGGGCTCAAGTACCTCGAGATGGTGCGCGGGAGCTCGGGCCGCTACGCGCGCGACGGGCACGTGTTCCCGCCCTCGCAGACCGGGATACCGGTGCAGATCGACGAGGCGGCCGAGATCTACGACGGACGCACGCGCACGGCGATCCAGGACAACCTGCACGGCTTCGGCAATGCGCTGTCAGGGCGCGGCATGGCGGTCAACCGGGCGCTCGAGAACCTCCCGCGGCTGTTCCGCGAGGTGGCCCCGGTTGCGCGCAACCTGTCCGACGAGCGCACGCGGATCGGGCGGTTCTTCCGCGAGCTCGGCGACGCAGCCCGGGTGATCGCGCCGATCGCCGACGTGCAGGCTGACCTGTTCACACGGACGGCGCTGACCTTCGAGGCGATCTCCGCCGATCCCGAGGCGCTCAAGGAGACGATCTCGCGCTCGCACCCCACGTTCCAGGCCGGGATCGAGTCGTTCCCCGTGCAGCGTCCCTTCCTCACCGACAGCGCCGCGCTCGCCCGCGAGATGCAGCCGGTGGCGCGCGATCTCCGCCCCACCCTGCCGGTGATCAACGACGCGCTCGAGACCGGGATCCCGGTCACGCGCCGCTCGGTGCACTTCTACGGCGACCTCGAGCCCACCTTCGAGTCGCTGCGCGAGCTGATGCGCGACCCGGCCACGGGCATCGCGCTGCGCGCGCTGACCGCCAACGTGACGGCGCTCCAGCCGACCATCCGGTTCCTCGGCCCGTACCAGACGGTCTGCAACTACTGGAACTACTTCTGGACCTACCTGGCCGAGCACGTCAGCCAGCGCGGGCCGTACGGCTTCGCCCAGCGGGCCGCGATCAAGAGCACCGGCCAGCAGAACAACAACCCGAGCTCGATGGGGTCGGCCGAGCCGGGCAACGGCGAGGGCTACAACCCGGCGTCGGCGCCACGCGGCGATCCCGTCCACTTCCACGGCCAGTCCTACCAGCCG
This sequence comes from Thermoleophilaceae bacterium, assembly GCA_036258995.1. Lineage (GTDB taxonomy): Bacteria > Actinomycetota > Thermoleophilia > Solirubrobacterales > Thermoleophilaceae > DATACN01. The sequence continues at coordinate 1,543 of DATACN010000179.1, forward strand.
GCGATCACCGAGACCGGCGAGGCCGACTGCGAGACCGGACAGCGCGGCTACGTACGGCGCCTGGCGAGGTTCAGCCCGCAGCGGTTCCAGATCGTCAGCGACCCCGAGATCCCGGGCGCGCAGGGGCCCACGTATACGGGCCGGCCGCGAGTCCCGCGCGGCCAGACGTTCACGCGCCGTCCGATCACCGGAGCGCAGCTCGAGCGATGAGGCGGCGGCGAGACAGGGAAGGCCTCTTCCGCGCCGGCCTGATCGCGATGCTCGTGATGGGCATCGGCACCTACTTCGCCTTCGCCAAGTCGGTGCCGTTCCGCTCCCACTACGAGATAAGCGCGGTCTTCCACACGGCCAACAACGTCAAGGAGCGCCAGCCCGTCCGGATCGCCGGCGTCGACGTCGGCAAGGTGGTGTCGATCGAGCATCCCGAGCCCGGCCGCGAGCGGGCGCTGATCAAGATGCGGATCTCGGACGAGGGCCGGCCGATCCACCGCGACGCCACGGTCAAGATCCGCCCGCGCTGGTTCCTCGAGGGAAACTGGTTCATCGAGCTGCGGCCGGGAACCCCGCAGGCGGGCGAGCTCGACGACGGCGACACCCTGCCCGTGCAGCAGACCCAGACCCCGGTCCAGCTCGGGCAGGTGTTCACCGCGCTCCAGGCCGACACCCGGCGCAACCTCCAGACCCTGCTTGCCGAGTACGCGGACGCGCTGCGGGACGAGGGCGCGGACGGCTACCGCCGCTCGATCCCGTACTGGGAGCCGGCCTACCGCAACTCCGCGATGGTCCAGGAGGCCACGCTCGGCCGGCGCGAGCACGACCTGTCGCGCTATCTCGACTACGCCGGCCGCTTCGCGCGCGGGGTCGACCGCAATCCCGAGCGGCTGAAGAGCCTGATCAGCGACTTCAACACGGCGGCGGGGGCGTTCGCGCGCGAGGCGGGCAGCCTGGAGGCGGCGATCGCCGAGCTGCCCCGCACGCTGCGGGCGGCCCACCCGGCGCTCGGCGAGCTGAACCGCAGCTTCCCGTCCTTCCGCCGCTTCGCCCGCGACCTGCGGCCGAGCGTACGGGAGACGGGCGAGACGATCCCCGTCAGCTTCCCGTTCCTGCGCCAGGCACGGCGCCTGGTGTCGAAGGCCGAGCTGCGCGGGCTGGTTCGCGACCTGCGCCCCACGGTGCCGTCCCTGGCACGGGTCACCGTGGACAGCCGGCCGCTGTACGAGCGGGTGCGCCTCTCGTCGAGCTGTGAGAACGAGGTGCTCCACCCCTGGTCGAACGACCGGCTCGAGGACCCCAACTTCCCCGCCAACGGCAAGGTCTTCGAGGAAGCTCCGAAGCCACTACCGGGCCTGTCCGGCGAGAGCCGCAACGGGGATGCCAACGGCCAGTGGGTGCACGTGCTCAACGGCGCGGGCGACCGCACGATCTCGATGGGCAACGGCACCTTCGCCCAGGTGATGTTCCCGATCCTCGGGACGAACCCGCCGCTGCCCGAGGGCCGGCCGCCGCTGCGGCCCGACGTCCCCTGTGAGACCCAGGAGCCGCCGGACCTGCGCACCCAGGTGGGGCCCGGCGAGCAGGTCGTGGCCGAGGGGATGCCCGCGACCGCCGCGGCCCGGGATCGCTACGAGCGGGCCAAGCTGCGGAGCGTCCGCTGGCTGCGCAAGCAGCTCGTCCGCGAGGGGCTCGACGACCGCTATCGCGTGTCGGCCCGGGAGGCGGCGCCGTGAGCCTGCTCGTGCAGCGCAACCTGCGGGCCATCCTGCTGGTGATCGCGGTGATCGTGCTCGGCGCCGGCGTGGGGGCCTACGTCCTCGCCAACCAGCGCCTGCGCTTTCCGCTGATCGAGGAGAGCCCGATCCGGCTGAAGATCGAGCTCCAGACGGCGCAGGCGGTGATGCCCGGCCAGGGGCAGACCGTGCGCGTCTCCGGAGTCCAGATCGGCCAGATCGGCACGGTGCGGCTGGTCGACGGGCGGGCTGTGGTCGAGATGCTGATCGAGCCGCGCTACGACGGAGTGATCCGCGAGGACGCCACCGCACTGCTGCGGCCCAAGACGTCGCTCAAGGACATGTTCGTCGAGGTCGACCCCGGCCGCGGGCGGCCGGTGCGCGACGGCGGGACGGTGCGGCTCGCCAACACGCTGCCGGACGTCAACCCCGACGAGTTCCTCGCCATGCTCGACACCGACACGCGCGCGTACCTCAAGCTGCTCGTGAACGGGGCGGGGCGGGGCCTGGACGGCCGCGGGCGCGACCTGCGCGAGGTCTACCGCCTGTTCGAGCCGACCCACCGCGACCTCGCCCGGCTCAACTCGGCGGTCGCTACCAGGCGCGCCAACCTGCGGCGGCTGGTGAGCTCGCTGCGGCTGCTGTCCGGCGAGCTGGCCGGCAAGGAGGACGAGCTCGCGCAGCTCGTCGACTCGGCGGCCGCCGTCTTCCGCGCCTACGCGTCGGAGGACCGCAACATCAGCCGGGCGGTGCGCGAGCTTCCACACGCGCTTCGCCAGACCACCGACACGCTCGGCAAGGTCGAGCGCCTCGCGCGCGTGCTCGGGCCCGCCTCGGAGAACCTGCGCCCGGCCGTGCGAGAGCTGGGCCGCAGTCAGGTGGCGCTGCGGCCGCTGGCACAGGAGGCCACGCCACTGCTGCGCGAGCGGATTCGCCCCCTCGTCCGCGATGCCCGGCCGGTGGTGCGCAACCTGCGCCCGGCGGCGGGCGACCTGGCGAAGTCCACGCCCGAGCTGACGCGGGTCTTCGGGGTGCTGAACCGCTTCTTCAACATGGCCGCCTTCAACCCCAACGGCCGCGAGGGCCCAGATGTCCGCAGCCGCCACGAGGGCTACCTGTTCTGGATCGGCTGGGTCTCGCACCAGTCGGCCAACCTCTTCTCGACGGCCGACGCCCACGGCCCCTTCCGCCCGTCGCTGATCTCGGGCAGCTGCCAGTTCTTCCGCAGCTTCGTGGAGGAGCACCCCGAGCAGGAGTTCATCCTCAACATCACGCCGATTCTCAGCAACCCGGAGCTCTGCGGCGAGTGATCAAGCACGCCCCCAGCCCCGCCCGGATAGCCGCGATGGTCGGGTTCGCCTTCTCCTGCTTCCTCATCCTCCTCCTGCTCTGGCTCGAGTTCGGCGGCTCCCTCCCGCTGAAGGCCGAGGGCTACCGGGTCAAGGTCGGCTTCCCGGAGGGGATCGGCCTGACGAAGGACATCGACGTGCGGGCGGCCGGGATCTCGATCGGGACCGTGCGCGACGTCGATGTCGACAGGCGGGCCGGCCGGGCCGTGGCCACACTGGTGCTCGACTCGGAGTACGCGCCACTGTCGCGCGACGCCCGGGCCATCCTCCGCCGCAAGACGCTGCTCGGCGAGGCGTTCGTCGAGATCACCACCGGCAGCGCGCGCTCGCCGAAGATCCTCGACGGCGGGCGCCTCGCGGACGGGCAGGTGGGCGAGACCGTCGAGCTCGACGAGATCTTCCAGAGCTATGACCCGCAGACCCGCCGCGCGTTCCGGATGTGGCAGCAGGAGCTGGCGAGTGGAGTGGAGCGCAGGGGCGAGGACCTGAACAACGCCATCAGCCGCCTGCCCGACTTCACCGAGGAGGGCGCCGACCTCTTCGAGGTCCTGCACGAGCAGGAGTCCGCGGTCCGCGGCCTGTTCCGCGACACCGGCGAGGTCTACTCGGCCCTGACCCAGGACGAGAACCAGCTCGCCAACCTGGTCCGCAACTCGCACGGGCTCTTCAGGCAGACCGCCGCCGAGCGGATCGCGCTGCGTCAGGCCTTCGCGATCTTCCCGACCTTCCTCGCCGAGTCGCGGGTAACGCTCGGCCGGCTCGAGAGCTTCTCCCGCGACACCAGGCCGCTCGTGCGCGACCTGCGCCCAGTGGCCCGCGAGCTGCGCCCCACCGTCCGCGCCGTCCGCGCCTTCGCGCCGGACCTCAAGCTGTTCTTCCGCCGCTTCGGCGTCCAGATCCAGGCCTCGCGCCGCGGGCTGCCGGCGCTGCGAGAGCTGCTCGACGAGACCAGGCCGCTGTTCGGCTCGCTCGGGCCCTTCCTGTCGGAGTTCAACCCGATCTTCCAATGGATCGAGCTGCACCAGCACCTCGTGGCGGACTTCCTCAGCTACAGCCCCTCGGGTCTGGCGGACACGATCCCCTCCGCTCCCGAGGGCGAGACCGGCCACTACCTCCGCCAGCTCGGAGTGAGCGGCTTCGAGTCGATCGGGATCCACCGGAACCGAGCCTCGACGAACCGCGGCAACGCCTACCTCCCGCCGGTCTACACCGGCCGCAAGACCTCGGACATGCTGATCCAGCCGAACTGGGACTGCAACCCGGCGGGCGGCGAGCGGCGCCCGCAGCCGGCGCCCGTCAGCGCCCAGCCCGGGTGCTGGATCTTCCCGCCGCTTCAGTTCCAGGGACGGACCCAGGGACGCTTCCCGCACGTCGAGCGGGCGGACTACCGCCGCTAGCTCGGCACCCGGCCCAGGCGCCGGATGAGAACGGCGGCCGCGAGCTGGAGCACCAGTGCGATGCCGACCAGCCACGCCGTCAGGAACGATCGCCAAAGGCCGGCGAACCAGCCTGGGCTGGCGAGCTCCGCGAGCAGCCCGCCGCCGAGCGGCAGGAGCACAACAAGCAGGCCCGTGAAGCGGGCCTGGGCGGTCGCGGCGCGAACCTCGTCCTCCACCCGCACCTGAGCCTCGAAGGCCCGGGCGCAGTGGCGAAGCAGACGCGCGAGGTCGCCGCCCGCCCGGCGCTGAAGCAGGCATGCGGCCACGATCGTGTCGAGCCGCTCCGATCGGCAGCGCTCGCGCATGCCGTCGAGCGCCTCCTCGGTGCGCGCTCCCGCGCGCAGCTCCGCGGCAGCCCGGCGAAGCTCGTGGCCGGGCCCGACGCTGATCAGCGCGATCGGGACGCCGACGAACTCCGACAGGTAGGCGAGGTAGTCGCGCGCGTTCTGCGGCAGCTCCTCCTCGCTGCGGCACTCCGAGATGTCCTCGTCCCAACCCGGCAGCTCCTCGTACTCGC
>DATACN010000180.1:0-2188 GCA_036258995.1 Thermoleophilaceae bacterium
CTCGACGTATGCGACGTGCGGACCCTGAGCGCCGCGGCCCGCGAGCGCGGCGCCATCGTCGCGGTCGACAACACCTTCTCGACGCCGCTCGGCCAGCGCCCGCTCGAGCTCGGCGCCGACCTGTCGGTTACGAGCGCCACCAAGTACCTCGCCGGCCACTCCGATCTGCTGCTGGGCTACGCGGCCGCACGCGACGGCGAGCTGGCCGACCGCCTGCGCGACTGGCGCACCGAGACCGGCGCGATCGCCGGCCCGTTCGAGACGTGGCTCGCCCACCGCTCGCTTGCCACCCTCGACCTTCGGCTCGAGCGCGGCTGCGCCAACGCCCTGGCGCTGGCGGAGCTCCTGGCCGGCCGCGACGACGTCGCGGGAGTGCGCTACCCGGGCCTGCCGGGCGACCCCGCGCACGAGCTCGCGAACCGTCAGATGAGCCGCTCCGGCACGGTCGTCTCGTTCGACCTCGGCAACCGGGAGAGCGCGGAGCGGTTCCTGGACGCGGCGAAGCTGGTGACCGAGGCGACCAGCCTCGGCGGCGTGCACACCGTGGCCGAGCGCCGCGCGCGCTGGGGAGGCGACCAGGTGACCGAGGGCTTCATCCGCTTGAGCGCCGGCTGCGAGGACCCGGCCGATCTGGTCGAGGACGTGGAACGCGCCCTTGACGCCGCGTAGGATCGATTCCGATGGAAGAGTGGGTCTACTGGATGATCGCCGCCGGCGCCCTGGCGGCCGGCGAGATCTTCACGATGGGCTTCTTCCTCGGCCCGGTGGCGATCGCGGCCCTGCTGGCGGGCATCGTCGCGCTGACCGGGGTCGGTCTGGCCGTGCAGTTCCTGGTGTTCATCGTGGCCTCCGTGGCCTCCCTCGCCCTCCTGCGCCCGATTGCCCGCCGTCACCTGCACACGCCGGCGCAGCTGCGCACCGGCGCCGCCGCGCTCGTGGGCGCGCGCGCCGTGGTCGTCGAGCGGGTTGACGCCGACGGGGGCTGCGTCAAGATAGGTGGCGAGGTGTGGACCGCACGGCCGTACGACGAGGAAGCGGTGTTCGAGCCCGGCTCCCGGGTCGACGTGATGAAGATCGACGGCGCCACGGCGCTGGTCGCCGAATAGGAGGTAGCGAGTGGCCACGCTGATCGTGCTCGCAGTACTCGCGGTGGTGGTCCTGATCACGCTCAGCCGGGCGATCCGCATCGTCCCCCAGGCGCGGGCCGGCATCGTCGAGCGACTCGGCCGCTACCAGCGCACCCTCGACGCCGGACTGGCCCTGGTCATTCCCTACGTGGACCGGGTACGGCCGCTGATCGACCTGCGCGAGCAGGTCGTCTCGTTCCCTCCGCAGCCGGTGATCACCGAGGACAACCTGGTGGTCAACATCGACACGGTCATCTACTTCCAGGTGACCGACGCGAAGGCCGCCAGCTACGAGATCGCCGACTACATCGGGGCCATCGAGCAGCTCACCGTCACCACCCTGCGAAACGTGATCGGCGGCATGACGCTCGAGGACACGCTCACCTCGCGCGACAAGATCAGCGGGGCGCTGCGGATCGCGCTCGACGAGGCGACGGGCAAGTGGGGCGTGCGCGTGAACCGCGTGGAGCTGAAGGCGGTGGACCCGCCGGCCTCGATCCAGGACGCCATGGAGAAGCAGATGCGCGCCGAGCGCGACCGCCGCGCGGCGATCCTCACGGCCGAGGGCGTCAAGCAGTCGCAGATCCTCACCGCGGAAGGCGAGAAGCAGTCGGCGATCCTGCGTGCCGAGGGCCAGCGCGAGTCGCAGATCCTCACGGCCGAGGGCCAGTCGAAGGCGATCGAGCAGGTCTTCGAGGCGATCCACCGCGGCGACGCCGACCCCAAGCTGCTGGCCTACCAGTACCTCCAGGTCCTGCCGCAGATCGCCCAGGGCGAGTCGAACAAGGTCTGGATCATCCCGAGCGAGGTGACCCAGGCCCTGGCCAACCTGGGCAACGTGCTGCCCAAGGGCGACGGCGAGACACCGCCCGAGCAGCCGCCGGCAGCGACCTGACCCCATGCCCGCGGGGCGAGGCCTCGCTTGACCGCGCGCGCGCCGAAGGCGAGAATCGGCGGGTGACTCGCTGCTCGAGGGGTGTCCCTGCAGGGATCGCGGCGGCGATTCTCGCCCTCCTGATTCCCGCACCGGCTCTGGCGGCCGGGGTCGTGAGCGGCAGCAC
>DATACN010000181.1:0-1569 GCA_036258995.1 Thermoleophilaceae bacterium
GGCCCGCATCCGGCTCGAGGTGACCGGCCAGCGGGCATGGGACGCCGTGGTCAGGAACGGCGAGGTTCGCCTGCGCCCGCCGGCCGGGCCCGAGCCCGACGCCGAGCTCGCCGCCGACGCTGCCACCTGGCGCAGGATCGCGAGCGACGTGCGCGGCGGCATGGACTCCTTCCGCGCCCGCAAGCTCAGCGTGCGCCGCAACCTCCACCTGGGCGTCGGCTTCCTCGCGGCGACCAGCGGCATCACCGATCCGGGCCGGCTCACCTTCGAGTCGATCCCGACCCGCAAGGCCGGCAAGGTCTCGATCCTCGCGGCCGGCCAGGGCGATCCGGTCGTGTGCGTGCACGGCCTGGGTGGCACCAAGGCTTCCTTCCTGCCGACCGTCGCGGCCCTGGCCGACAGCTACCGCGTGATCGCCCTGGACCTGCCCGGCTTCGGCGAGTCCGACAAGCCGATCGGCGCGCCCTACGACGCGCCCTGGTTCGCCCGGTCGGTCTTCTCGCTGATGGACGAGCTCGAGCTCGAGCGTGCCCACCTGATCGGCAACAGCATGGGTGGCCGGGTGGCGATCGAGGCCGGGCTGACCGATCCGGAGCGGGTCGACGGCCTGGCGCTGCTGAGCCCGGCGGTCGCCTGGCTGCGCGACCGCCGCTGGGCACCGGTCATCAAGGCGCTGCGCCCCGAGCTGGGCCTGGTGCAGCTCGCTCCCAAGCAGATCACCGAGGGCCTCGTGCGCCGGATCATCCCGGGGGCGCAAAGCGGCTGGGCGGCGGCGGGCGTCGACGAGTTCCTGCGCACCTACTTCCAGCCGCGCGGGCGGGCGGCCTTCTACGCGGCGGCCCGCAACATCTACCTCGACGAGCCCCACGGCGACGACGGGTTCTGGACCCGCCTCGCCGAGCTGGCACCTCGCTCGCTGTTCGTCTGGGGGCGCCATGACAACCTCGTGCCGATCGCCTTCATGAAGCACGTGGAGCGCGTGCTGCCGGAGGCCCGCCACATCGAGCTGAACTGCGGTCACGTGCCGCAGCTCGAAGATCCGCGCCGGACCCACGACGCGATCCGGCGCTTCCTGGACGAGCGCTAGGGGCGCTCAAGGGTCGAGCCGGCGCCGGAAGGACCCGGCCCCGACCACCTCCGCCCCGGCCGCCTCCACCCGGCGCGTGAGCTCGGCGTCGGACGTGACCACGAGCAATCCCGATGGGTCGGGGTCCCGCTCGGCGAGCGCGGCGATGTCGTCGTCCGCGGCGTCTCGCCCGCGGCGTCGCGCGAAGAGCACCTGTACGCGCTCGCCCTCGAGCTCGAAGGGGCCGCCGTCGAAGACGACGGTGACGTCCTCGCCGGTATCGGCGGCGAAGCGCTCGAGCGCCTCCACCAGCTCGCGCATCGCGCCGCGCCGGTCCCGCCACCAGCCGGTCGGCCGCGAGCCGATCACGTTCATCCCGTCGACCAGCCAGCGCATCGGGCTGGACCGTGCGTAGCGCCTAGAGCGACTTCGCCTCGGCCGCCTCGCGGCGGTCGCGCGTGGCCGACAGCTCCACCGGCGATGCGTGCAGCGCCCGCAGGCGC
>DATACN010000182.1:0-2284 GCA_036258995.1 Thermoleophilaceae bacterium
GTTCCCGACGAAGATGCGGCCGGTGTGGCCCGGCGGGAGCTCGCGGCCGTTCTCGTCGTAGATCTTGAGCGTCGTGCCGAGCGGCGCCTTGCCGGCCGTCCCCGGGGCGGCGCGCAGGTCCGCGGGCGTGGCGATCGTCGCCCACGCCACCTCGGTCGAGCCGTAGAGGTTGTAGAGGTTGTCCCCGAACGCGTCCATCCACTTGGTCGCGAGCTCACCCGGCAGCGCGCCGCCGCTCGAGGCGACCACGCGCAGCGAGGAGAGGTCGTACTGGTCGCGCTTCTCCTCGTCGAGCTCGAGGATGCGCTGGAGCATGATCGGGACGATCACGAGCGCGGTGGCGTCGTTCTCATCGACGGCACGAAGCGTCTCCTCGGGGTCGAAGCGCCGCCGCAGCACGTAGGTCGAGGACAGCAGCAGCCCGAGGTTGAACTGGAGGAACCCCCACGCGTGGAACAGCGGCGCGGCGAAGAACGTGGGCTCGCGCGAGCGCAGCGGGATCCGCGAGAGCACCGCGACGATCGGGTCGATCGGGTCCGGCTGGCCGCGCGACGCACCCTTGGGCGTGCCGGTGCTGCCCGACGTGAGCAGCGTGATCTTCCCCGGGCTGTCGGGCGAGTCGAGGTCGGAGTCGTCGCCCTGCTGGATCAGCGACTCGACGCTGTCGCCGCCTGAGTCGTCGTCCTGCCAGGCCTTCCAGAGCTTGCGCTCTCCCTTGGCGCCCTCGACCGACTCGGCGAACTCCTCGTCGTAGACGATCGCCGCGGGCTCCTCGCGCTCGGTGACCTCCTCGAGCTGGGGGCCGGCGAAGGCCGTGTTGTAGAGCAGCGCGGTGGCGCCGAGCTTCGACAGCGCCACGGTCGTCTCGATGAACCAGCGGTGGTCGCGGCACATGATCGCGACCGAGTCGTCCGGGCTGATTCCTTCCTCGCGGAACGCCTTAGCCAGCGCGTTGGTCCGCTTGTGCACCTCCTCGAAGGTCAGGCTGCCCTTCTCGTCGATCACGGCCGGCTCGTCGGGAAAGCGCTCCGCCGACACCTGGAACGCCGCCGCCGGGGTCATTCCCCAGTCCAGCAGCTTGAGCGCCGACTTGACCGCGGTGTCGGGCCGCTCGATTCTCAGAACGCCCGCCTTGATCAGGACCTCACCGGCCTTCACTGCCCTCTCGGGAGAAATCACGCAGGCCTCACCTCCCCGCTGAGATGCGGTTTCTCGTTGCGTCCGTCATGTAGCGCGAACTTGCGCGCGCCTTCCTCCGTCCAGGAGGCGAAGCTGACCTTGCCGGGAATGAACACCGGCAGCTTGAAGCTCACGTCGACCTCGAAGGCGTCGGGCAGGTGGCCCTCGAGCGCGGCCAGGCAGCGCGCCTTGACCCACATTCCGTGCGCGATCGGGCGGGGCATGCCGAAGAGCCGCGCGCTGAGCTTGCGCAGGTGGATGGGATTGCGGTCGCCGGAGACGGCCGCGTAGCGGCGGCCGGTGTCGCCCGGGATCTTCCAGAGCGCGTCCGCCCGCGGCGGCTCGGGCCGATCGCCATCGCGGCTCTTGTCCGACGAGCCGTTCCCCTCACGGTGCAGATAGGTGTTCCGGCTGCGCCAGCGCACCTCGCCGCCGGCACCGGCCTCGGCCACGATGTCGAATTGCGTGCCGCGGTCGTGCGGCCGCAGATCCTCGGTTCGCACGCGAACGGCGAGGGTCTCGTCCGCGCGGATGGGCGCGACCTGCTCGATCCGGTTGCGCACGTGCACCAGCCCGATCACGGCAAAGGGGAAGTCGCCGCGGGTCATGATCTGCATCGCCATCGGAAAGGCGACCACGTGCGGGTAGGTCGCGGGCACGGTGTCGCGCAGGGTGAACCCGCAGACGCGGTCGTAGGCGTTGAGGTGGTCGCGGTCGATCTCGACCTCCGGGAGCGACAGCTCCAGGTCGGGCAGCTCTCGCTCTCCGCCGCCGATTCCCGGCAGGCGGCGGAGCGCCGCCCGGCCGGCGCCGGCCACCGCCTTCGGGTAGATCACCGACAGGCTCGGCGGCTCGGACAGCTCGCGTACGGACATCGCCCTGGTTATGCACCGAGACGGGCCTTGGCTATGCCCCGAGCAGAGCCTGCCCGCACACGCGAACCACGTTTCCGTTGACCCCGCCGGAGCCCGGATCGGCCAGCCACGCCACGGTCTCGGCCACGTCGACGGGCAGCCCGCCCTGCGACAGGCTGTTCAGACGGCGGCCCGCCTCGCGCGTACCGATCGGCATGGCGGCGGTCATCTGGGTCTCGATGAAGCCGGGC
>DATACN010000183.1:0-3640 GCA_036258995.1 Thermoleophilaceae bacterium
GTTCAGCCTCCTTTCGGGGGTTTCCGGAGGCCAACTTAGGCCGGAGCGGCCGTCCTGCCTTTAGACGGATGTAGAAGATCTGGCGGCCGGCATTCGCCAGCCGGTCGAGGTGGCTACGGGCGCAGGACCACGCGGCGGCGCTGGGGAGCGACGCCGGGCAGCGTGACCCGCACGCTCACCGCGAGTCGCCGCCCGCGGCGCAGCGCGCGGCGGAAGGCTCGGCGGCCGCGGCGGTTCGCGCGGGCGTACAGGGTCGACGTACGGCCGCCCCGCACGCTGCGGGATCCCGCGGCCAAGCGGCGGCGCTTGCGGGAGGCGGTGGCCCGGCAGCGGCCGTTGCCGGCGGCGGCGCAGCGAACCCGGATGCCGCGGCGCAGGGCGGCGCGCAACCGCTGCACGCCCGGGACGAAGACCCGCCCGAAGCTGCCCGAGCCCCCGCTCACGGCGGCTCGCGCGTTCACGATGCCGGCCCCGTACTCGGGGTCAGGGCCGGAGGGCCCGGCGTCCCTGGCCGTGGCGACGATCCGCTCCACGGCGGACTGGCCCCGCAGGCCTCGTGAAACGAGCAAGGCGGCGATTCCAGACACGAACGGCGCGGCCTGCGAGGTCCCGGCCTGCTCCTCATAGCCGCCGTCGCCCCAGGTCGAGAGCACGTTCTCGTCGGTCAGGGGCAGACCCGATCCGCCTGGGGCCACCACCCCGAGGCCGCTGCCAAAGCTCGAGAAGAAGCTCCTCATCCCACGCTTGTCCACCGCGCCCACGCACAGCAGGCGGCCGCGGCCGGAGGGCTGCTCGCAAACCGGAAGGCCGGTGTTGCCCGAGGCCGCGACCACGATCACGCCGCGATCGAGCGCGCGGTCGATGGCCGCCTCGAATTGCGGGTCGGCCCCGATCACCGCCACTTCCTGCCCGAGGCTCAGGTTGATCACGTCGGCCCCGGCATTCACGGCGAAGTCGATGCCCTGCGCGACGTCGCCGACCGAGCCCGAGCCGTCGTCGTCGAGCACCCGCACCGGAAGCACCATCGCAGCCGGCGCCACGCTCGACACGCCGGCGCCGTTGCCGTCGTTCGCGGCCACGATGCCGGTCACATGCGTGCCGTGGCCGTCGCCGTCCTGCGGGGTGTCGTCGTTCTCGACGAAGTCGCGTCCCGGCAGCAGCCTGCCGCCGAGGTCGGGATGGTTCGCGCGCACGCCGCTGTCGATCACCGCGACGGTCGCGCCGGCGCCGCGCGTGACCCCGTGGGCGGGATCTGCCTCGATCATGTCCAGGCCCCACTGGCGCTGGCGCAGCGGATCGCCCTGCGCAAGGGCTGCCGGGGGCAGCGCGACGAGCACCAGCAGGGCGGCAATCAGGCTGCGTACGACCATGTTCTGCAGCTTTCCCGGCTGTGGGCGGCACGAATCCCCCGCTAGGCGGGGACTTCGTCGGCCGCGCGCTGCTCGCCCTCGGCCTCCACGCTGCCGGGGGCCGGCTCCACCTCCGGCGGCAGCTCGCCGCCGCGCTCGGTGCCGGCGATCAGCTCGTCGGGTGCCTTCTCGCCCTCCTTCGGGATGAAGCCCGACTTCATGCCGAAGTACACGGCCTGCGGGTGGTGGGCCACGATCGCGACCGTCGATTGCTCCGGCATCACCGCGTAGCCGCCGGAGAGCGTCATTCCGATCTCCTCCAGGCGCAGCAGGCGCCAGACCTTCTCGTGCTCGGACTGGTCCGGGCAGGCCGGATAGCCCCAGGAGTAACGCCGGCCCTGGTCGAGCTCGATCCCGAGCTCGCGGCGCACGTGCGAGTGAAGCCACTCGGCCAGGCCCTCGGCGGCCTGCACGCCCAGGCCGTGCACGAAGAGCTGCTCGGCGAACTCCCCCTCCTGCTCGAGCCTGTTGATGAGGTCCGTGACCTCGGGCCCCACGGTCACGCCCTGGATCGCCACGACGTCGCGCTCGCCCGAGTCGAGCGGGCGAAAGAAGTCGGTCAGGCAGATGCGGTCGTGCTTGGGCTGGCGCGGGAACACGAGCCGCTCGAGCTCGTCGTCGGGCCGCTCGGGGTCGTAGACGATCAGCTCATTGCCGTCGGCTGCGGCGGGGAAGTAGCCCAGGCGTGCTCGCGGGTGCAGGTAGTCCTGCTCGCGCCACATCCGCTCGAGCTTCGGAGCGAAGCCCTCGTCCTCGCCGTCGCCCTCGACGATCTTGCGCCACGCCTCCCCCTTCTTGCCACGCCCGCCCCAGTGGAGCTTGAAGAGCACGTGGCGGTCGAGGTAGGGAAAGACCTCGTCGAGGTCCACGTCGACGTCGCGCACGCCCCAGAAGGGCGGCTCGGGCACGGGCACGTCGGTGCGGGCGCTCGAGCGTACGCCGTCGTCGGTGGTCGGCGGGGCGTCGTCGGGCTCCTCGGCCTTCGCGCGCAGGTCGGCCGCGGCCTTGCGGGTCTTCTCGACCAGCGCGGCCCGCGCCTCCTGGTCGATCAACGCGTCCATCGTGTCGAGGCCCTGGAAGGCGTCCTTGCAGTAGAAGACGCCCGGCTCGTAGACCTCCTCGGACTCCTTTCCGCCCGGGTAGAGGATCCGCCGGCCGAAGTCGCGGTTGATCGCGGCGCCGCCGATCAGCACCGGGAAGTCGTGGCCGCGCTGGTGCAGCTCCTGCACGCAGATCGGCATCTGCTTGGAGGTCGACACGAGCAGCGCCGACAGGCCGATGGCGTCGGCCTTCTCCTCTACCGCGGCGTTGATGATCGTGTCCACCGGCACCTGCTTGCCGAGGTCGACGACGGTGTAGCCGTTGTTGGTGAGGATGGTGTTCACGAGCGACTTGCCGATGTCGTGCACGTCGCCGAAGACGGTCGCGATGACCACCTTGCCCTTGGTGTGGCCCTCGACCTTGTCGAGGTAGTTCTCGAGCTGGGCCACGGCCCGCTTCATCACCTCGGCCGACTGCAGCACGAACGGCAGGATCAGCTCGCCGGCGCCGAACTTGTCGCCGACCTCCTTCATGGCGGGCAGCAGCACCTGGTTGAGGGTGGGGACCGCGCCGATCTTGTCGACCGAGCGGTCGATCCAGTCCTCGACGCCGTCCTTCTTTCGGCGCAGGATGTGCCAGTGGAGCGCCTCCTCGGGCTCCATGTCGGCCGTGGGATCGGCCCCCGCCTCCTCTTCGGTCTCGCCCTTCTGCTCGAAGTGGGCGATGAAACGCTCGAGCGCGTCGTCGCGGCGGTTCAGCACCAGGTCGTCGGTGAGCTCTCGCTCCTCGTCAGGGATCTCGGGATACGGCGTGATGTGGTTGGGGTTGACCAGCGCGAGGTCGAGCCCGGCCTGAACGCAGTGGTGCAGGAACACCGAGTTGAGCGCCGCGCGGGCCCCGGGCGAGACTCCGAAGGACACGTTCGAGACTCCCAGCGACGTCTTCACACCGGGCAGCTCCGCCTTGATCCGGCGGATGCCCTCGATGGTCTCGACCGCGCTCGGCTTCCACTCCTCGTCGCCGGTGGTGAGGGTGAAGGTGAGGGCGTCGAAGATCAGCAGCTCGGGATCGAGCCCGTGCTCGTCGCAGGCGATCTCCTTGATGCGCTTGGCGATCTCGACCTTGCGGTCGGCCGTCTTGGCCATCCCCTCCTCGTCGATCGTCAGCGCGATCAGCGCCGCGCCGTGGGC
>DATACN010000184.1:0-9923 GCA_036258995.1 Thermoleophilaceae bacterium
GGTGTTCGTGCGGGGCACGATGCCTACGACGCCTCAGGAGGACCGGGAGGACCCGGGCGACCCTGCGCCGCCCGAGGCTCTCCAGCAGAGACGGCGGGCGCCCGAGTAGCTAGGGGACGTTTGCCCGGCGCCGCGGGCTGATGCCGGTCGCGTGATCGCCGTGCCCGCGGATGACCGCCCTATAGGTGCCGTCGCGGAAGACCCGCAGGCGGCGCGCGTACCGCGAGCAGGTTGTGCCGGGCAGATCGCGAAGCGTCGTCCTGGCGACGGTGCGGAACCCGGCGCGCGTGCGGCGCTGGATCGCCACGCGTGAGCCGTCGTGCTCGGGGCAGACCCGGCCCGAGAAGCGCACGCGCTGCCCGCGCCGGGGGGTCGAGTCGCTCAGCCGCAGGCTCAGCGCGGGGCGCACGAGCACAGTCACGATGGCGCTTTCCTCGTTGCCCGAGCGGGCCTGGTAGCGGGTGTTCACCGAGGGCGTTTGAGTCAGCGCGTAGTCGCCCTGGGCGTTGGTCGTCGCGGTGCCGGCATTGTCGAAGCTGTCGAACGGAAACGGATCCGAGCGCACGGTCACCTGCCTGCCGCTGTTGTTGTTGCCGGCGAGCCTGCCCGACAGCGTCACAGCGCGGCCGAACGTGACCGTGGCCGGCTGCGCCGCGAGTGTCAGGTTGCCCGCTCCCCCGCCGCCGTGTCCGGGCCTGTGGTCCGCCGCCGCGGCCACCGGCCACACCGCGAGCGCAAGCACCGCTAGCGCCATCCGCCTCATGCCTGCAACAACGCGCGCGGGCGACCGAGGTTCCGGAATTGCTCGATACTGGCGCCGTGGACGAGGCCCGCCGGAAGCTGATCGACGGGGGCTACGCGGCGATCAACGGCGGCGATCTGGAATCCGCGCTGCAGTACCTCGACCCGGAGATCGAGGTGGTGACCTCGGGCGCGTTCCTGGACCGCGGCGAGGTCTACCGCGGCCACGACGGCGTGCGCCACTTCCTGAGGATGCTCGACGACGCATTCGACGAGTTCAGCTACCAGGTGCTCGAGGTGACAGAGCTCGACGAGAACCGCGTCCTGACGCTCCTGACGGTCAACGCCCGCGGCAAGGGAAGCGGGCTCGACGTGAAGATGCCTGCGGGCCACATCTGGACCCTGGGCGACGACAAGGCGCTCCGCCTCGAGGCCTTCGCCGACCACGAGTCGGCGCGCGCCGCGGCCGGGATCGGCTAGCGGCCTAGACTTGCCGCATGGCGGTGGAGCCGCGGGCGATGACCGACGCCGAGCGCTGGTTCCGCGAGAAGTACGCGCGGACCCCCGAGCGCGAGGCCCTCTTCAGCACGATCTCCGGGGAGCCCGTCGACCCGCTCTACACCTCGCAGGACCTGCCGGACCCGGAGTCGATCGGGTTCCCCGGCGAGTATCCGTACACGCGCGGGGTCTACCCCTCGATGTACCGCGGGCGGCTGTGGACGATGCGGCAGTTCGCGGGCTACGGCACCTCGGAGGAGACCAACGCCCGCTTCCGCTACCTCCTCGACCACGGCCAGACGGGGCTCTCCACGGCCTTCGACATGCCGTCGCTGATGGGCCACGACTCCGACCATCCGCGCAGCGAGGGCGAGGTCGGCCGCGAGGGCGTGGCGATCGACACGCTCGACGACATGGAGACCCTCTTCGGCGGGATCCCGATGGGCGAGGTCTCCACCTCGATGACGATCAACGCACCGGCCGCCGTGATGCTCGCCTTCTACGTGGTGGCCGGCGAAAGGCAGGGGGTCCCTCCCGAACGCCTGGCCGGCACGATCCAGACCGACATCCTCAAGGAGTACATCGCCCAGAAGGAGTGGTGCTTCCCGATCGACCCGGCCATGCGGCTGGTGACCGACATGATCGAGTTCTGCTCCAGGCGCATGCCGCGCTGGCATCCGGTCTCGATCTCGGGCTACCACATCCGCGAGGCAGGCTCGACTGCCCAGCAGGAGCTGGCCTTCACGCTCAAGGACGGCTTCACGTACGTCGACCACGCGCTGGAGCGGGGCCTCGACGTCGACGAGTTCGCCCCGCGCCTGAGCTTCTTCTTCAACGCCCACATCGACTTCTTCGAGGAGATCGCCAAGTACCGGGCCGCCCGGCGGATCTGGGCGCGCGAGCTGCGCGACACCTACGGCGCCCGCGACGAGCGCTCGCTGCTGATGCGCTTCCACTCCCAGACCGCGGGCGTCTCGCTGACGGCGCAGCAGCCGCTCAACAACGTGGTGCGGACGGCGATCGAGGCGCTGGCCGCTGTGCTCGGCGGCACGCAGTCGCTGCACACGAACTCCTTCGACGAGGCTCTCGCGCTGCCGACCGAGGAGGCCGTGCGACTGGCGCTTCGCACCCAGCAGGTGATCGCGCACGAGACCGGCGTCACGAACACCATCGACCCGCTGGGCGGGGCCTACTTCATCGAGGCACTGACCGATCGCATGGAGGAAGCGGCCTACGACTACTTCCGCAAGATCGACGAGCTCGGCGGGATGGTCGAGGCGATCAAGCAGAACTATCCCCAGCGAGAGATCGCCGAGGCCTCCTTCCGCTACCAGGAGGAGGTCGACCGCGGCCAGCGGATCGTGGTGGGCGTGAACGCCTTCCGGCACGAGGGCGACGAGCAGGTCGAGATCCTGCGGATCCCGCACGAGCTGGAGCGCAAGCAGATCGGGCGCGTGCAGGCCGTGCGCGGCCGCCGCGACGCGGCCGCGGCCGAGCTCGCCTTGGCCGAGCTGCGCGAGGCGGCGGCGGGCGACCGCAACCTGATGGAGCCGCTGCTCGACTGCGCCCGGGCCCACTGCACCGAGGGCGAGGTCGTCGAGTCGCTGCAGCGGGTCTTCGGGACCTACACCGAGACGCCCGTCTTCTAGCGTCCAGCCCCTCCTCGGAAGCTCATCCAAAGGGCCTTTGGGGCCGATACCACCCACGTGGTACGACACGGACGTCGTACGGCCGGGGCTGCGGCCGCCTGCGCGCTCATCGCGGCGCTGATTGCCCCTGCCGCATTGGGCGCCTCAGTGGAAGCGGGCGATGCCGGCGAGCTGCCCGCGAGCTCTCAGAGGCTGGGGCCGAGGGGGGAGATAACCGAGATCCGGGGCACGATCAACACCTCCCTTGACCGGGACGTGTTCGAGATCTGCCTCACCGACCCCGTTGCCTTCTCGGCCACGACGGTCGGCACCGGTACCCAGTTCGACACCCAGCTGTTCCTGCTGAACGCCAACGGCTGGGGCATCTACGCCAACGACGACTTCGGTCCGCCCGGTCCCTCGACTCTGCCCGCTGGCCACCAGGAGTCGCCCACAGAAACCGGTCTTCACTACCTCGCGATTTCTCACTTCAATTGGGACCCGCTCGGCGAGACCGGCGTGATCTTCCCGGACCGCACCGGCGTGACCGGCCCCGTCGCGGCTCGAGCCGAGGAGCCCATGACCGGCTGGATCGATGCCGAGGTGGAGTCGGGCGGGCAGTCGCCCGTTTCTCCCGGCGGCCCATACGGCATATTCCTGACCGGAGCGGCGTCCTGCATACCTCCGGATACGACGGCGCCGGAGATCCGGCTGCGCGCGCCGGCGCAGGGTGCCGTCTACGACCGGGGCCAGGTCGTCTTCGCCGACTACGAGTGCGTCGAGGAGGAGGGCGGCTCGGGACTCGCCTCGTGCGCAGGCACGGTGCCGGATGGGCAAGCCATCGACACGCAAACGCCCGGCCGCAAGCGCTTCACGGTCGAGACCTCCGACATGGAGGGGAACACGCACTCGCTCACCCACACCTACACGGTCGTTGGGCCCAAGCCGCCGCTCGAGTTCGGCGGCTTCCTGCGCCCGATTCTCAACCCGCCGGGCGTGAACACGGTCAAGGCAGGCCAGCGGGTGATGCTGAAGTTCCTGCTCAACGGCGTGCGGGGCCAGGACCCCTATGCAGACGGGTATCCGCGCTCGGGCGCGGTCCCGTGCAGCTTTGCGCAGAACATCGAGCTGGGCGAGCCCACCCGAGGGCGGCGCTTCCGTGTCCCAATCGGCCATGCGCGTGATTTCCACGCCTACCAGTGGACCACCGAGAAGCGCTGGGCGGGGACCTGCCGGCAGTTCGTTCTGAAGCTGGCCGACGGCAGCGTGCACCGGGCCAACTTCCGCTTCAGGGGCAGGCTGGCGCGGCCGCCCAAGCCGGGCAAGCCGGGGAAGCCGGGGAAGCCCGGCAAGCCGGAGAAGCCGGGCAAGCCCGGCAAGCCCGACGACGACGACTAGAGCCTCGCCGCGGGCGTTTCGAGCCCGTTAGGCTGGGCCGGCAATGAGGCACCTCGTCTCGCTCGCGCTCGTCTATGCGCTGGTGACTGCGCTCGTGCTGCCGGGCTCGCTGCTGGCCGCCGAGGAAGAGGCCCAGCCGCCGGCCGGCGACGGAACAACGGCCCAGGAGCCGGCGCAGGAAGACCAGGGGCCGGGAGAACCCGCCGCACAGGAGGAGGCCCCGCCGGCGCAGGAGCCCGCCGCGCAGCCGGAGCCCGAGCCGCAGCCGGCCCAGGCCCCTCCCGCCGAGCCCGCTCAGCAGGAGGCGGCTCCGGCCCAGGCGCAGGCGCCGGCCGAGCCCGCCGAGGACAAGCGGGAGGAGCCGAAGGCGCGCAAGGCGCAGTCGGGCTCCGTCACGATCACGGACTTCAAGTTCTCGCCCGCCTCGATCACCGTGAACGTGGGCGACACCGTGACCTGGACGAACCAGGGGCCCACGCAGCACTCCGCCACCGCAAGCAACGGCAGCTTCGACACCGGCACCTTCCCGCGCGGCCAGAGCCGCTCGCACACCTTCCACGCGCCGGGCAGCTTCAGCTACATCTGCACGCCGCATCCGTTCATGAAGGGCACGGTCACCGTGCGCGGCGCGAGCACGGGCGCAGGCGGGGGCTCGGGCGGCGGCGCCTCGGATGACAGCGGGGACGGCGCGGCGTCCTCCGACGCGGGCGCCGCGAGCGACAGCGGCTCCGGCTCCGCGCTCCCGAACAGCGGCGCCGACGCGGGGGCGCTGGCACTGCTCGGGCTGCTGCTGGTCGCGCTGGGCGCGGCGACCCGCCGCCGGGCCGCCGCGCAGCCGCCGGCCCACCCCGGCCGGATCGGCTGGTAGCCCGCCGGCCGCGGGTACACTCGCGGCGCCTATGGCCGAGGGAACGCGCAAGATCCGCGTGGTCGTCGCCAAGCCCGGCCTCGACGGCCACGACCGCGGGGCCAAGATCATCGCCCGGGCCCTGCGCGACGCCGGGATGGAGGTGATCTACACGGGCCTCCACCAGACGCCCGAGCAGATCGTCGAGACCGTGATCCAGGAGGACGCCGACGCCGTGGGCCTCTCGATCCTGTCGGGCGCGCACATGACCCTCGTGCCCCGCATCGCCGAACGTCTGAAGGAGCAGGGAGCCGACGACGTGGTGCTGGTGGTGGGGGGGACCATTCCAAACGACGACATCCCGGAGCTGAAGGAGCTGGGGGTCTCCGAGATCTTCACCCCCGGGGCCTCCGTCCAGGAAATCGTCGACTTCATCCGGGAGAAGGTCCCGGTCTAGCTAGGCGAGCCCGCGGACCACGTCCGCCGCGGGCCGCACGTCATCGATCCGGGCGACGGTCTCTCCGGCGTAGAGCGGCGCGTGGTCGAGCGCCGACTCGGGCCGGTCGTCGGTGGCGGCGTGGGGAGTCAGGAAGGGCAGGCGCGCGTTCTGGAGCACTACCTGCGTGGGTAGCGGCATGCGACCGGTCAGCGCGTTCACCAGCCGGGCCGGCGCGGGGCCGCGCCGGTCGCGTGCCAGCCAGCGCTCGGTGGCCGCGTTCGGCAGCACCCGGTGGGGCCCGGGCCAGCCGAAGCCCCAGAGCTCGGTGAGGATCGTGGTGCCGCCCTCCACAAGCCGCTGCCGGTATCCGGGATGGGCCCGGCTCTCCTCGGTCATGAGGAAGCGGGTGCCGAGCACCGCGGCCTCGGCTACCTGATCGAGCGCGGTGCGCAAGTCGTCGGCATCCGCGACGCCGCCGGCCAGGAGCACCGGATAGCCGGCCGGCAGTGCGGCCTTGATCCGGGCCAGCACCTCGAGCGCCGGCAGCTCCGCCCGGGTGTGGCCGCCGGCCTCGCGCCCCTGGGCGATCACTCCGTCGGCGCCCGCCGCGTGGGCCGCACGCGCCTCCTCGACCGATCCGCACTGGTGGATCCAGGGCGCGGCTGTGCGGCGGCGCGGTGACCCCCAGTGGGTCACCACCACGTCCGCGGCGCCGGCAGCCGTCCAGTGCGCTCTGGTCGCCAACGGAACGATCAGGTTCACGGCGACGGGTCGCCCGGTCAGGCCGCGAGCCGCGCGCAGCTCCGCCTCCAGCGCGTCGGCGCCCATAAGGCCGATCGTCCCGAGCCCACCGGCCTCGGAGACCGCCGCCGCCAGCTCGTGCCGTGCCAGCCCGCCGCCCATGCCGGCCTGCGCGACCGGCAGCTCCACTCCCAGCCGCTCGAGCAGCGGGGACAACGAGGGCTTCAGGCCGGCAGGGCCGGCGCGGCCTCGAGAACCACGAGCTCCTCGAGCACCTCGCGCACCGTGGCCAGCCGCTCCTCGCCGACGCGCTCGGCCAGCTCGCGCTCGATGTCGTCGAAGGTCCTTCTCGCGACCTGCTGCGCCTGGCGGCCACGGGCGGTCAGGCGGATGATCTTGGCCCGCTTGTCGAGCGGGTCGGCCACCCGCTCGACGTACCCGAGGCCCTCCAGGTCGACGACGACCTCGCCCACCGCCTGCTTGGTGTAGCCGGCGCGCTCGGCGAGGTCGGTCAGACGGCAGCCCTCCGCGTCGATGAAGCGGAACACGCAGCCGTGGCCTTCCCGGATCTCGCGAAAGCCCTGCTCGGCCAGCCGTGCGTGCAGCTCGGCCAGCGTGGCCTCCTTGAGCTCGGCGAGGAGCCAGGGGAGCGGTGGTCGGCGCGGTTCGTCGCTCATGCGCGGTTCGTCGGTCATTTCGTCAGGAGACCTTGTAAGGGGACCTTACGATATGGTACGGTCCCCTGACAAGGTTGCCTTACCAAGTGTAGACGACACCCCGGAAGAACGGAATCCCCACATGACCGACCCGCAGGCCTACATGGAACGTCGCTGGATCGCGCTGATCCTGCTCTGCTTCGCCCAGTTCATCGTCGTGCTCGACGCGTCGATCGTGAACGTGGCGCTGCCCTCGATCGGCGAGGCTCTGAGCTTCTCGCAGGACAACCTGGCCTGGGTGGTCAACGCCTACGTCCTCACCTTCGGCGGGTTCCTGCTGCTCGGCGGCCGGCTCGCCGACCTCCTCGGACGGCGGCGCGTCTTCATAGGCGGGCTGCTGCTGGTGGCCGCGGCCTCGCTCGCCGCCGGCTTCGCGGCCAACGAGGGGCAGCTGATCGCGGCCCGCGCCGCCCAGGGGCTGGGTGCGGCCATCATCTCGCCGTCCGCGCTGTCGATCGTGACGAACACCTTCCGCGACGGCGGCGAGCGAAACAAGGCCCTCGGTGCGTGGGGAGCGGTCGCCGGCGCCGGCGGCGCCGCGGGCGTGCTGCTCGGCGGCATCCTGACCGACGGTCCCGGTTGGGAGTGGGTGCTCTGGATCAACGTGCCGGTTGCGCTGGTCGTCGCCGCGCTCGCCCCGCGCCTGATCCTCGAGAGCCGCTCGGAATCCGCGACGCGCCACTTCGACACGGCCGGAGCGGTGAGCGTCACGGCCGGGCTCTCGGTGCTCGTCTACGCGCTCGTCGACGCGAGCGAGGCCGGCTGGGGATCGACCCAGACCCTCGGGCTGCTGGCGCTGTCCGCGGCGCTGATCGCGACGAATGCCGCGATCGAGCTGCGCTCACACGCGCCGCTGGTGCCGTTCCGGATCTTCCGGCTGCGGACCCTCACCGGCGCCAACACGGTGGGGCTGCTCGTAGGCGGATCGCTGTTCTCGATGTTCTTCTTCATCACGCTCTACATGCAGCAGGTGCTCGGCTACAGCCCGATCGACGCCGGCCTGTCCTACCTGCCGCTGGCAGTGATGATCATCGTCGCGTCCGGCGTGGCGTCTCAGCTCGTCACCCGCGTGGGCTTCAAGCCCGTGCTCGCCGCCGGCATGGCCATCATCGCGGCGGCGCTCCTGTGGTTCTCCCAGGTGTCCGTGGGAGGCGGCTACGTCAGCGACATCCTTGGCCCGTCGCTGCTGGCCGCGGTCGGGCTCGGCTTCGCTTTCGTGACCACGACGATCGCGGCCGTCTCCGGCATCCGCGAGCAGGAGTCGGGGCTCGCCAGCGGGCTGATCAACACCTCGCAGCAGATCGGCGGCGCGCTCGGCCTCGCGGTCCTGGCGACGATCGCCAACTCGCGTACCGGGGACGTCGTGGCAGGCGCCGGCGGCGGCGCCGACCCGACGAATGCCCTGAACGAGGGTTTCCAGTCGGCGTTCCTGGGCGGCGCGGGGATCGCGGCGCTCGGCCTGGTCCTGACGCTGGTGCTGATTCGCGGCCGCGACAGCCGCGCGCACGTCCAGCTCGGAGCGCCCGCACAGGAGCAGCCCGCGAGGGCGTGACGCCCGCCTAGACTGGCGCGTCGTGGACGACGACGCGCGGGGCGGCGAGGTCTCTCGCCGGCAGCTGCTTGGGCTCGGGTTCTCGCGCCTCGCGCGGGAGCTCGACGCCCAGCGGGCTCTCGACCGGCTCGCCAGCGCCGATCCGCAGGAGCCCGGCGAGAGCCTGCGCGACGCGTGGGGCCGGCCCGACACGGCCGGGCTGGCCCGCAGGCTCGAGCCGGTGGCCGATCGGCTGGTGGCGGCCACCGGCGTGCGCCAGGGCGAGCGCGTGCTCGACGCGGCCTGCGGCGATGGCAACGTGGCGCTGGCGGCAGCCCGCCGGGGTGCGGACGTCACCGCCGTGGACTTCGCTCCGGCCGCGCTGGAGCGGGCGCGCACCCGCGCCCGGGCCGAGGGGCTGGAGGTCGAGTGGCTCGAGGGGGACGCCCACGACCTGCCCGCCGGTGACGCCTGGTTCGACCGCAGCCTGTCGGCCTTCGGGGTGACCTGGGCCGAGGACTCGCGCACCGCGATCGACGAGCTGCTGCGGGTCACCAGGCCGGAGGGCACCGTGGGGATCGCCACCTGGAGCCGCGGCGGGTTCTTCGGCGGCCTCCTGATGCTGGCCTTCGAGCACGGCCTGCTGCGCGCCGCCGACCCGGGCTACTGGGGCCGCGAGGCGCCGCTGCGCGACGAGCTCGAGCCGCTGTGCGAGACCGTCGACTTCGAGGCCCACCGGCTGCCACTCGAGCTGAGCTCGCCGGAGGAGGCCTGGGAGCTCATGGCCGGCTCCCCCGGCCCGATCGCCGCCGGAATCGACGTGCTCCCCGACGACCGGCGCGAATCACTGCGGGAGGCGGCGATCGAGCTGGCGGCCCGGCACGGCGCGGACCGCGGGGAGGTCGAGGTCAACTGGCTCGAGGTGGTCGCCACCATGCCCGAAGGGGACCCGATCTAGCCCGCGCCCGCCGAGCCGCCGCCGGGCGATTGACTCGTCAGTCAATCGGGCAAGTAATATCCCCGACCGCCCTAACCAAGGAGACCTTGAATTGAAGATCTGCGTCCTCGTGAAAGAGGTCCCGGACGCGGCCGTCGAGAAGCGCCTCGACTCCGACAGCAAGCGGATGGACCGCTCCGGGGAGAAGAACCTCAACCCCTTCGACACCCACGCGATCGAGGCCGCCATGCAGATCCGCGAGGGCGGCTCGGTGGACGTCGACGAGATCGTGGCCGTGACCATGGGCCCCGAGACGGCCTTGTGCAGCGCGCGGAAGGCCGACTCGGGGCCCATGGTCACGGCCACGATCTCCTCGACGTCCACCGAGCCGCCCTCGCGGATCTGCATGGCGGCCTCGATCGCGTGGGTGTCGAAGGGGTTGAGGTT